>JBBQKY010000252.1:0-1513 GCA_038327385.1 Propionibacteriales bacterium | reverse complement strand
ACCAGCGGATGAAGGCACTCGAGGACGACCCTGAGGTGCCGTTGTTCTTCGGCCGTCTCGACTACGGGTCGCAGGCTTCGAGCTCGTCCGGGCTGCCCGGCGAGCGGTTCTACATCGGGAGGCGACACGTCACCGACGCCTCCGGGGACCCGCTGGTCGTCGACTGGCGCGCTCCGATATCCCGGCCGTTCTACCGAGGCAGCCGGGCCGACCCGATGGGCCTGCGGATGCGTCGGCGGTTCGGCTTCCAGCACGGTCACGTCACGGCGTACGAGGACGAGACGCTCGGGGACAGCGTCGCTCCCGACCAGCTGCCCGCCCATAGCGCGATCCTGGAAGCCGAGATCGAGCGTCCCCGCGTGGGGCCGATGCGGGACATCGTCGCGACGATCCAGCCGGAGCAGGACGACATCGTGCGCTCCGAGCTCGACACCAGCGTTTGCGTCCAGGGTGCTCCTGGGACTGGGAAGACGGCTGTCGGCCTGCACCGCGCCGCCTACCTGTTGTACGCACATCGCGACCAGCTCAGCCGGCAGGGCGTCCTCGTCGTCGGCCCGAACGAGTCGTTCCTGCGCTACATCGGTGACGTGCTGCCGGCCCTCGGGGAGATCGACGCCAAGCAGACGACGGTCGAGACACTCGTCGGCAACGTTGCCGTGCGGACGCTCGACCCCGTGCCGGTCGCTCGCGTCAAGGGAGATGCGCGGATGGCGACGGTGATCGACCGGGCGCTCTGGTCGCTGGTCACCCCGGCACAGGAGGCGCTGGTGGTGCCGTCGGGGGTGCGACGGTGGCGGGTTGCCGCCTACCTCGTGGACGAGATCGTCGACGAGCTACGCACCCGCGGCGTCCGGTACGGCGCTGGGCGGGCCATGCTGTCACAGCGGCTCGCGCACGCCGTACTCGTGAAGATGGAGGAGGCCGGCGACTCCCCCGACGACCGCGTCCACGCATCGGTGGCCCGCTCCCGCCCCGTCAAGCAACTCGTCGACGCGGTCTGGCCGGCGGCGGACGCCACGCGGCTGATGATGCGGCTGCTCGGCGATCCCGGCCTGCTGGCGACTGCCTCCGACGGCGTCCTGACCCCGGCGGAGCAGGCGCTGATCGGGTGGCCGTCACCGGCGAAGGGGCCGCGGACTGCCCCGTGGTCACTCCACGACGCGGTGCTGATCGACGAGGTGGGCGACCTGCTGGAACGCACGCCGAGCGTTGGCCACGTGGTGCTTGACGAGGCGCAGGACCTGTCCCCGATGATGCTGCGTGCCGTCGGCCGCCGGTGCTCGACCGGGTCGGCGACGGTCCTCGGAGATCTCGCCCAGGCCACCACGCCTTACGGGGTTGGCTCCTGGGACGACGCGTTGACCCATCTGGGCAAGCCCGCTGCGCATGTGGAGGAGCTGACACTCGGTTTCCGCGTCCCCGGTGACGTCATCGACTACGCGACCCGGCTGCTGCCGCTGATCGCGCCCACCCTGACCAGACCGACGTCGGTACGACGAGCCCGCGGCGAGCT
>JBBQKY010000251.1:0-1551 GCA_038327385.1 Propionibacteriales bacterium | reverse complement strand
GACGCCAAGGGTGCTGGTGACTCGGCCTCGTCGGCGCCGACTGCCTCGTCGTCGCGACGACGGCGGCGCCGCCGAAGCGGTGACGCCCCGAACGACAGCGCCGAGGAGAGCACTGACGTCGTCGTCAAGACCCGCGAGCCGCGGCCGGCGTCGCAGTCGATCACCAGCGTCGAGGGCTCGACGCGATTGGAGGCGAAGAAGCAGCGCCGCCGGGAGGGCCGGGACGCCGGGCGACGCCGGGTCCCGATCCTGAGCGAGTCGGAGTTCCTCGCGCGGCGCGAGTCCGTCGACCGGGTCATGGCCATCCGCCAGCGGAGAGACGTCACGCAGATCGCCGTACTCGAGGACGAGGTGCTGGTGGAGCACTACGTGGCACTGGAGACGCAGAGCTCGCTGCTCGGCAACGTCTACCTCGGCCGCGTGCAGAACGTGCTGCCGAGCATGGAGGCCGCTTTCATCGACATCGGCAAGGGCCGCAACGCCGTCCTGTACGCCGGTGAAGTCGACTGGGACCTGGTCGGTGACCGTCATCAGGCCCGCCGTATCGAGAACGCTCTGAAGCCAGGGCAGCAGATCCTCGTCCAGGTGAGCAAGGACCCCGTCGGCCACAAGGGGGCGCGGCTCACCAGTCAGATCAGCCTGCCCGGCCGCTACCTCGTCTACGTCCCGAGTGGCGGCTCCAGCGGGATCAGCCGCAAGCTCCCCGACACCGAGCGGAACCGGCTGAAGAGCCTGCTGAAGGACATCCTGCCCGACGAGTCCGGAGTCATCGTACGGACCGCAGCGGAGGGGGCGAGCGAGGAGGAGCTGACGCGCGACGTCAAGCGTCTCACCGAGCGTTGGGACGAGATCCAGAAGAAAGCCAGCAGCGGCAAGGGCGCCACCCTGCTGTACGCCGAGCCGGACGTCATGCTGAAGGTTGTCCGGGACCTCTTCACCGAGGACTTCACCAAGCTCGTCATCGCCGGCGACGAGGCGTGGGATGTGGTCAATGACTACGTCGACTATGTGGCGCCCGATCTCCTCGAGCGGCTCGAGCGGTACGACGGCCCCGTTGACATCTTCGCGGAGTACCGGGTTGACGAGCAGATCGCCAAGGCGCTGGAGCGCAAGGTGTGGCTCCCGTCGGGCGGCTCGCTGGTGATCGACCGCACCGAGGCCATGACGGTCGTGGACGTCAACACCGGCAAGTTCACCGGGTCGGGGGGCAACCTCGAGCAAACCGTGACGAAGAACAACCTCGAGGCGGCTGAGGAGATCGTCCGCCAGCTGCGCTTGCGGGACATCGGCGGGATCATCGTCATCGACTTCATCGACATGGTGCTCGAGAACAACCGTGACCTCGTCCTGCGCCGCCTCGTCGAGTGCCTCGGACGCGACCGGACCCGGCACCAGGTCGCCGAGGTGACGTCCCTCGGTCTCGTCCAGATGACCCGCAAGCGGATCGGCACCGGGCTCGTCGAGGCGTTCAGCGTGCCCTGCCCGACGTGCCACGGGCGCGGCGTCGTCATCGAGTCCGAGCCTGTCACCGGCAAGTCCGGCGAGGTCGCG
>JBBQKY010000250.1:0-1688 GCA_038327385.1 Propionibacteriales bacterium | reverse complement strand
AACGCCGACCGGACCCCCGGGGCCTTTGCCGACAGGGTCGTTCGGCAGCCCGGCGACAGCGCTGACGCCGCCGACGACCGCAACCACTGTCAGCGGAACAGCAGTCATCGCTGCCGTGCGTCGACGTAGGCTTCGGCGACCACGGGCGATGTCGTTCGACACGAGCGTCGGCGACGGCTGGTCAACGGCTGCCGCCGCCAGGAGCCGGCGGGTGAGGTCCTGCTCGTCCATGTGCGTCAGCCTTTCGCGTCGTTGAAGGTCGGGGACAGCAGCGCCTCGAGTGCTCGGAGCGCATGGCTGGTCTGGCTCTTGACGGTGCCTGTCGAGCAGCCCAGATCGGCTGCTGTCTCCTCCACCGACAGTCCTGAGAAGTAGCGGAGTACGACGGTGCGCCGCTGTCGGGCGGGAAGCGCGGCAAGCGCCTGCATGAGAGCGGCGCGGTCCTCGAGGGACGGTGCTGTGCTGCTGGCCGGGTCGACGCCGTCGAGGGACCAGCGCTCGCGCCTCCAGGGCCGGCGTCGCTCGTCGGTGTGGCAGTTGACGATGATGCGACGGACGTAGGCATCGACGTTGTCGTCTCGGCGGACCCGCGGCCACGCGACGTACAGCTTCGTCAGCGCCGTCTGGACGACGTCCTCAGCGAGCTGCCAGTCACCGGCGATGAGGTACGCCGTCTGGAGCAGCCGCGTCCTGCGAGCCGTCACGTACTCGCTGAACTCGGCGTCTCTCCGGTCAACCATCGCCATCTCGTGGCCTTGCTGCCTCGCGTGTGCTTTGCTTCGGTCTCTTTGCTTCCACTGTCTCTACGGAGTGAGCCGCCGTTCGGTTGCCCAGCTAGTTGAAGGAATCAGCCGTCACGTCGCCCTGATGTCGGTGTGCAGGCGAATCTGGTTGACGGTCACAACCCCGTCGCCATCGAGGTCCAGCTCCCGGTAGGCGCCATCGGGTGACCAGCCCTGGTCAGTGAGGAAGCGCCGTACGGCGTCGTTCGTCGACGTGACCCAGGTCGTGGCACGGGTGAACTTGTCGGAGCGCAGCGTGTCCACCGCGGCGTGCAGCAGCCTCGACCCGTGTCCACGCCGGTATGCAGACGGGTGGACGACCAGCTCTCCCACCTCGGCGACCTGTCCGGGGTCCGCATCGGCGTCGGTGCTGGGAGCAGTGGTCGTGAAGCCGCGCACGGTGACCCGCTCCAGTGCCACCAGCACCCGCTGCCGGGCCTCCTTCGGCGTCGCGATGGACCGCTCCCAGTGGGCGGCGAACTCCTCGACCGGCAGCGCAGCAAGCACCTCCGTGGGCAGCAACGCGTCGTATACCTCGCGCCAGTGCGCAACCTGCAGCCCCGCTACGGCAGCGGCGTCAGCCCGCCACGCCACTCGGACGCTCACGTCCGCTGTCGGGGGACTCACCCAGCGATCATCGCAGGGCTGCCGCTGGAGGCGGAGTCGCGGCTAGGGTCGCTCAATGGCGACCGAGGATGACCTCCGCTCCGCTGCGCTGGCGCTTCCCGAGGCGTACGAGCATGCGTCGTACGGCGGAGCCCCGACGTGGCGAACGAAGCCGCGGGCCTTTGCCTATCTGCGGGAGGAGCTCGGAGCTGCCGGCTTGCACGTGGCGTCGGAGGAGGACAAGCACGCGCTGATCGCGTCGGACAGTGAGGCGTTCTTCAGCATCCCGCATTACGACGG
>JBBQKY010000249.1:0-1943 GCA_038327385.1 Propionibacteriales bacterium | reverse complement strand
TCCGTCGAGAGCGTGGGCAGGCGGAGCAGCGCGTCGAAGAGCCACGGGTCCGCAGGCGCCAGGTGGGAGCGCCACGCCGCGGCCAGGGCAGTCCGCACGAGGGCGGGTGGGACCGACACTCCGCGCGAATGCAGCAGCGCGCTGGTACGAGCCTTGTCGAGGACCGGGTCGGCCGCCAGATTGAAGGCGCCGCTGACGGGTCGGAGGATCGCCGCCGCGATCGCAGTGGCGACGTCGTCGGCGTGGATCGTCTGGAAGGTCAGGCCGTGCGGGAACGGAAGGAAGGGGACCAAGCCGGGGCGGACGAGCCGCCCAGGGACGAACGGCCCGGCGAACAGGCGCCGCTGCTGCGAGGCCGCCGCCCGCTGGAAGATGAAGGCGGGGCGCATCCGCACGACGCGGCAGGACGGCGCCTCCCGTTCGAGCCCGTCCAGCAGACGTTCGAGGTAGGCCTTCTGGGTGGCGTACGCCGACACCGAAGCCCCGTGCGTCGGCCAGGTCTCGTCCGTGGGCTGGTCATCGACGCGAGGGGAGTACGCCGCGATCGACGACAGGCAGACAAGCGCTGGGACGCGATGTTCTCGAACCGCCTCGAACAGGCGGCCGGCGCCGCCGATGTTGTTGGACCAGGTCACTTCGGGGTGGTGGGTGGGCTGGAAGAGCCAGGCCAGCTGGACGACGCAGTCGGCACCGGAGACAACGTCGGCCAGCGGATCCGTCCCGATGTCCGCGGTCACCCACTCGCAGCGACTGGCCGTCTGCGCGGCGTAGGCGTCGCTCACCGGCCGGCGGGAGACGCCGACGATCGTGTCGATCTCCGGTATCCCGGAGAGGTGCCGGACAAGAGCCGTGCCGACGTTGCCGGTCGCGCCGATGACGATGACTCGCATGCAGTCGTCGTACCCGCTGCGCATGGCGCGAAACCGGCGCCGTCGACCCGGCCCCGAAGGAGGCTACGGGTGGAGGACCACCTTCACCATCCCGTCTTCCTTCTTCTGGAACGTCTCGTAGGCCCTCGGCGCGTCCTCCAGGGACAACCGGTGCGTGGCAAACGTCTCGACGCCGAGCGGGTCATCGTCGGTGAGTAGCGGCATGATCTCCGACACCCAGCGCAGCACGTTGGCCTGACCCATCCGCAGCTGGATCTGCTTGTCGAACAAGGTCAGCATCGGGAGCGGGTCGGAGGCGCCGCCGTAGACACCCGACAGCGAGATCGTGCCGCCCCGGCGGACGATGTCGATAGCCGAGTACAACGCGTTCAGCCGGTCGGTGCCGACGCGCTGCATCATCGGAGCAGCCACCGCGTCGGGCAGCAGGGTGACGAGCCGGTGCGCGAGCTTGTTCACCGGTGACCCGTGTGCCTCCATGCCGACGGCGTCGATCACGGAGTCGGGTCCGCGGCCGTCGGTCATCTCGCGGATGGCATCGCCGAGGTCGCCTTCGTGGTCGCTCAGGTCCACGACCTCGGTCCCGCGGGTCCTGGCACGTTCGAGCCGTTCCGGGACCAGGTCGACACCGATGACCCGCGCGCCATGATGGGAGGCGATGCGCGACGCCATGTCACCGATCGGCCCGAGGCCGAGGACGACGACCGTCCCACCGTCGGGGATGGCGGCGTACTCGACCGCCTGCCAGGCGGTGGGCAGCACGTCGGACAGATAGACGAAGCGCTCGTCGGCCGGGCCTTCGGGCACCAAGATGTGCGTCGTCTGCGCCTGCGGCACGCGCAGGTACTCCGCCTGGCCGCCGGGTACCTGGCCGTACAGCTTGGAGTAGCCGAAGAGGGCGGCACCGCTGCCGTACTCGCGTACCTGCGTGGTCTCGCACTGGCTGAAGAGGTGCAGGTTGCACATGTAGCAGTGCCCGCACGACATCTGGAACGGGATCACGACCCGGTCGCCGGGCTTGATCGCGTCGACCTCCGCCCCGACCTCCTCGACGAT
>JBBQKY010000248.1:0-2043 GCA_038327385.1 Propionibacteriales bacterium | reverse complement strand
GGGCAGGATGAACGTGTAGCTACCCGGGGTCGAGGCCTTGATCAGCCGGAACGCCGCGTTGCTGACGTAGACGAATTGGCCGAGCTGGGCGAAGTCCCGGCACACCAGAGTGAAGTGATGCTTGTCGTCGAGGTGGCGGATCTCGCGGATCCGACGCAGGCCGTCGGAATTGCCGAGCTGGCACCCAAGGGCGAAGCAGGAGTCCGTGGGGTAGGCGATGAGCCCACCGCCGTGGACCAGTTCGACCACCTGACCGATCGCTCGCCGTTGCGGGTCGACCGGATGCACATCGAAGTACCGCGCCATGCCGGGGAGCTTAGGGCCCGCGCTCATCTCAGTGCCGGCAGCGGCATCTGGCCCGGCGCGTTGCGGTCGAACGCGGAGCCGGCGGCCTGGTCGTTCCAGTTGCGCACCGCAGCGGTGGCCTCCGTGCTCTGCTTGTTCGTCACCGTGGGCGCCTGCTCGGTGAGGTGGAGGTCGGCGTCGACGGTGAAGCCCCACGTGGCGACCACGTAGACCTTGCCGGCGTCGGCCCCGGAGCGGCAGACCACCATGGTCTCGAACTGCCACGTGGTGTTGGGCTGGTTCCAGCTAGAGCGATCCTGCGTCGTGGCCGGCGTGGCCGGGGCGGACCTCTTCCAGGCGGTCAGCTGGGGGCTGCCCGTCCCGTCGTCCTTCATCCCGTACCAGCCGTGTTTCTTGCCGCTGCGCCGGTCCACGCTCGTGGCCGACGGTGTCTGGCGTTTCTGGTTCGTCTCCTCGGGGTCGGTGTTGGAGCCGCTCGCGGTCTCGACGAGGCGGACCGTCTGGATAAACGCGATCTCGTCGGCGTCGATGACGGTGGGGTCCGGAATGAAGGTGAAATTGATCTTGTAGGTGTACCAGGTGCCCGTGGACTCGTCGCCGTCGATCCTCTCGTCGACCTTGATCTCGAGCTTGCCGAACGCGGCGCCAGCCGCGATCTTGGTCGCCGGGACGCCCTTGCCCTGCAGCTCGACAGCGATCGCGAGCTGGAGCACCCGGCCGACGCCGCTGAGCGCGGAGCGTGCGCGGGTCACGGCATCCTGGAGCAGGCGCAGCTGGTTGATCGTGAGCGGCGCCAGCTTCGCCGCCGGCACGGCCTGCTTCGCCAGCGACGTCGCCGCCGTGGCCCAGTCGCCCGACTTGACGGCGTCGTCGAAGGCCGTGCCGTCTGGGCTGGTGACGGGCTGCGGCGATGGCAGCGACACCCCAGGCGCCGGGGAGTCGGGGTGGCCCCGGGCGAGCATCGCGCGCACATCGCGATCATGCCAAACTTCTCGATGTCCTGTGGAGCGGCCTTTCGGGTCTGCGGGGGAGGGCGTTGGGGGATGTCGGGTTGAGCTGGAAGATCAGGAGCACCGCGGGCAGGCGCGCTGCGGCAGTCCTAGCCATGCTGATCGTTATCAGTGCGGGCGGCTGCGGTGCCCAGCCTCGGGGACCGGTGTCGGAGCCAGCTCCGGGGTTGACCGACGTCCACCCCTGCGATCCCGCTGCTCTCGGTGCCACCGCACCCGATGCGGGCGGTCCGTTCCGGGGTCCTCTCAGGTGATCGGAGTCCGCCACGACGGCCCCGAGCTGCTCAACATCCTCAGCGGCCTGACCGGCGGCGCACCAAGCAACACAGCTGATGATGCACCAGCCGTGCGTCAGCGCTTGACAGACGCACTGGCCGAGTCGCACCGGGCACATTTCGACTAGCCACCGATACGGCACTGTTCCGGTTCCATGCCGCCACGCGGGCCGGCCAGTCATCGAGCGCGACCGCAGTCTCCATGAGATGATCAGGCGCTAGCGATGGGATCGGCCATGTCTTCAGCCGAGCAGGTTGTCAACGACTTCCGCCATGCCCCCCGAGGCGCCGGTCATTCCGAGCAGACCCGCCAGGCGCTGCGGGAGGCGTTGCGGACCGTAGATCTTTTGGACAGCCTGCAGGGCCTGTCGGTGAAGGAACTCGACGACGACGAGGCGCTCCTCGTCGGCTCCGATGGTCGTGAGATCACCACGTGGCAACAGGACTACCCG
>JBBQKY010000247.1:0-2101 GCA_038327385.1 Propionibacteriales bacterium | reverse complement strand
GCGATGGGCACGATGCTGCAGCAGTACGACCTTGCACTCGACTCGTTCGAGGGCCACGAGGGCTGCAACGAGATCCTCAACGTCACCAGGCCCGATGTCGTCCGGGAGATCCACGACGCCTTCCTCGCGGTGGGCTGCGACTGCATCAGCACAAACTCGTTCGGCGCCAACTACGCGAACCTCAGCGAGTACGGCATCGAGGGCCGCATCTACGAGCTCGCGCGTGCCGCCGCCCAGATCGCGCGGGACAGCGCCGCCGCGTGGAGCACGCCGACCCATCCCCGCTGGGTGCTGGGATCGGTGGGCCCGGGCACCAAGCTGCCCACGCTGGGTCACGTGTCGTTCGCCACGCTGCGAAACGCCTACCAGGAGCAGGTCCGCGGCATGCTGGACGGGGGAGTCGACTGCGTCCTCGTCGAGACCGCGCAGGATCTCCTCCAGGCCAAGGCCGCGGTCATCGGCGCGAAGCGCGCCATGGCGGCTTCGGGCACCGACACCGCCGTCCCCCTCGTCGTCAACGTCACTGTCGAGACGACCGGGACCATGTTGCTGGGCACGGAGATCGGCGCCGCTCTGACCGCCCTCGCGCCGCTCGGTGTCGACCTGGTCGGGCTGAACTGCGCGACGGGTCCGGCGGAGATGAGCGAGCACCTGCGCCAGCTCTCCAGAACCTCCCCGGTCGGCGTTTCGTGTATGCCGAATGCCGGGCTCCCGCAGCTGACGTCCGACGGTGCCCACTACCCGTTGACTCCTGTGCAGCTGGCCGACGCGCACGACACCTTCACTCGTGAGTACGGGCTGAGCCTCGTCGGCGGCTGCTGCGGCACGACGCCCGAGCACCTGGCCGCTGTGGTGGAACGAGTCTCGGGACGCGGTCTGTCCGCCCGCCGGCCTCGACCGGAGGCGGGCGTGTCGTCGCTCTACCAGCACGTCAGCTTCCGGCAGGACACGTCGTACCTCTCCATCGGCGAACGCACGAACGCCAACGGCAGCAAGGCTTTCCGCGATGCCATGTTGGCCGGCCAGTGGGACGACTGCATCGAGATCGCCCGCGCGCAGATCCGGGACGGAGCTCACCTGCTGGACCTGAGCGTCGACTACGTCGGCCGGGACGGCGTCGCCGACATGCGGACGGCGGCCGCGCGCCTGGCCACCTCGTCGACGCTTCCGATCATGCTCGACTCGACCGAGCCGGCGGTCATCGAAGCCGGTCTGGAGGCGCTCGCCGGCAGGTGCGTCGTCAACTCGGTCAACTTCGAAGACGGCAACGGTCCCGGTTCGAGGTACGCGAGAGTCATGCCGGTCGTGCGGGAGCACGGCTGTGCCGTTGTCGCGCTCACGATCGACGAAACGGGTCAGGCGCGGACCGCCGAGCACAAGCTCGCCGTCGCCAGCCGGCTGATCGACGACCTGACGCAACGTTGGGGACTGTCGAGGTCAGACATCATCGTCGACTGCCTGACCTTCCCGATCGCGACGGGCCAGGAGGAGACGCGCCGGGACGGTCTCGAGACGATCCAGGCCATCGCGGCTGTCAAGCAGCGTTATCCCGAGGTCCAGACGACGCTGGGAGTATCGAATGTCTCGTTCGGCCTCAACCCAGCCGCCAGGGTGGTGCTCAACTCGGTCTTCCTGCATGAGTGCCAGCTGGCCGGGCTGGACTCGGCGATCGTCCGCGCCGCCAAGATCGTCCCGCTGTCGAGGATTCCCGAGGACCAGCGACGCGTTGCCTACGACCTCGTCTACGACAAGCGGACGGCGGACTACGACCCCCTGGAGCGGCTGCTCGAGATGTTCGCCGGCGTGTCAGCGATCGGGACCCGGGAGACCCGAGCCGCGGAGCTCGCTGCGTTGCCGTTGGGTGAGCGGCTCACGCGGCGGATCGTCGACGCCGAGAAGTCCGGGCTGACCGAGGACCTGACCGCGGCCCTCGAGGCGGGCCGTCCCGCGCTCGACATCATCAACGACCATCTGCTCTCCGGGATGAAGGTGGTCGGTGACCTCTTCGCATCCGGGGAGATGCAGCTGCCGTTCGTGCTCCAGTCGGCGGAGGTCATGAAGGCGGCTGTCGCCTACCTCGAGCCCTATATGGAGCGCACGA
>JBBQKY010000246.1:0-2200 GCA_038327385.1 Propionibacteriales bacterium | reverse complement strand
CAGGCCAACCGAGGAGGTCGCCATTCCCAGCGGTCTTAAGCCAGCGTCCTGGGCATACTCAGAGTCGTTCATCGCCGAGGACGACGTGCTGACGGATGCGCGGACTCGCGCCGCCGAGCTGGACGCCACACCTATCGGGCAAGGTGGCGGGGCGGCGCTGCGTTTTCTCGCTGCGCTGATCGCGGCCAAAAACGTGGTCGAGGTAGGAACCGGTTGCGGCGTGTCTGGCGTCTGGTTGATGCGGGGCATGCGGCCGGACGGCGTACTCACGTCTGTGGACGTCGAGGCCGAGCACCAGCGCCTCGCGCGAAGGGCCTTCGAGGCAGCAGGCATCGCTCCGCAGCGGGTTCGGCTGATCCCAGGAGCGGCGCTCGACGTGCTGCCCAGGCTGACCGACGGCCACTACGACATGGTGTTCTGTGACGGCGACAAGCAGGAGTACTCGCAGTACCTCGAGGAGGCGCTCCGGTTGTTGCGCCCAGGCGGCTTGGTGGCGTTCGACAACGCGCTGTGGCACGACCGGGTAGCCGACCCGTCAGTGCGAGACGAGGGCACCACCGCCATCCGGCAGATGCTGAGCGCCGTTCACGAAGACGAACGGCTGCTTCCGCTGCTGCTGCCGGTGGGTGACGGCCTGCTGGTTGCGCAGAAGCGGGCCGGCGACGCCTAGGCCGCGTCGGGAGCCCGCCCGGCCGGTGCGGGCTCCGGCCGGTCCGACGAGGACGGGACCGACCGACTCAGGTAGTGACGGAGCTGAGCGCGTCCTCCAGAGCCTTCGCTTCCTCGGCATTGAGCTCGACGACCAAGCGTCCACCGCCTTCGATCGGGACTCGCATCACAAGTCCCCGGCCCTCCTTCGTGACCTCGAGGGGACCATCGCCCGTCCTCGGCTTCATCGCCGCCATCCGCGCACCTGCCCTTCATCATGAGCGCCGAGACCTTGTCATGAGCGCCGAGACCTTGTCCCATTGTCAGGTGTTGACGTCGGTGGCGCATCCGGTAACCGGTCACCATTATCGCACCGCGCCCGCACGTGTGCGGCAGACTTCTCGGTTGTGAACGCACGGTCCGCCCTCTTCGACCTGTACGGCGACCACCTGCGCCGTCGCGGCGGCGCTGCACCGGTTGCGGCACTGCTCCGCATGCTCGCGCCGCTGGACGTGACAGCTGCGGCCGTGCGGACGGCGGTCTCACGCATGGTCCGCCAGGGCTGGCTTGATCCCGTGCGCCTCGACCTGGGCGCCGGCTACCGGCTGACCGGCCAGGCGGAGCGCCGGCTGTCGGCAGCGGCCTCCCGCATCTACCGTCGCGACATCACAGAGTGGGACGGTCGCTGGCACGTGATCGTGACCGACCCGGTGGCGGACCGGAGCTCACGCGACCGGGTCCGGAACGGACTCGCCTACCTGGGCTATGCGAGCCTCAGCACTCAGACGTGGATCAGCCCTCGCGAGTCTGCTGAGCTGGCTGGGCTGCTCTCGGCGGAGGATGTTGCAGCGCTGCGATTCTGGGCCGTCCACGAGGGTGAGCAGGCGCCGCTCGTGGCTAGGGCCTGGGACATCGGTGCGCTCGGTCGCAGCTATGACAGCTGGCTGGCCGAGGCGCGCGTGGTGGTGGGCGACGTGACGGTGCCGCTGAGTGACGAGGCAGCGTTCACGATCCGTAGCCGCCTCGTGCACGAGTGGCGGAAGTTTCTGTTCAGCGACCCGTCGCTTCCTCGGGAGCTGCTACCCGCCAGCTGGCCGGGAGACGAGGCAGCACAGTTCTTCGACGAGCAGGCCCGGCGACTCGCCGCCGGTGCCAGCCGCTTCGTCGACTGCTGCCTGGAGATCCCGCCGAATGATCCGACGACCAGATCGCCCTGACGACTTGTTCGTCGGAAGCTGGCGGCCGCAACGTAGATTTGACGACGACCCAACGGGTGAGGAGTGCCAGGTGAGCTCGGATGACAGCACCATCGTCTCTTCCGTCGGGTACGACGTGGTGGACGGTCTCGCCACCGTCACCCTCAACCGCCCCGACACGTTGAACAGCCTGGACAGTTCCACCAAGGAGGCGCTGCTCGTCGCCGTACGCCGCGCGGCCGACGACGCCGACGTCAGATGCTTGCTGGTGACCGGCGCCGGACGCGCTTTCTGTGTCGGTCAGGACCTTCGCGAGCACGCTCACAACATGGCCGAGCAAGGCGTGGCGGAGGTCT
>JBBQKY010000245.1:0-2295 GCA_038327385.1 Propionibacteriales bacterium | reverse complement strand
GCCTCCGCTCCAGTTACAGGCTAAACCGCAGACGAATCGCCTGAGGGAGGGTCGGTCGAGCGGACGAAGGCCGCGATGAGGGCGGCCACGTCATCGGCGTGGCTGTGCTGCACCCAGTGCCCGGCGTCGATGTCGTGCCGGGTCAGCTGCGTGCAGTAGCTCGGCAGGTCGTCGTACACGGCAGGTGTGAGGAACGCGTCCCGCAGCGGCACGATCAGCTGAACCGGCAGGTCGGTGCGCAGCCCAGTCGTGCGGCGGCCCAGGCCGCGCAGGTTCGCCCGGTAAAGCCCCAGCCCATTGACCGCGTCTCGGACGACCGTGTCGGCCGCGTGACCCGAGCCGAGGAACCTCCGCGCTGTCGCCGGGGTCCGCAGCATGCGCCGAAGCCCCAGCTCCGGCAGCAGCGGCACCTGGAAGGCCAGCACGTACCACGAGTGCAGCGCCTGCCTGGCCACCTCGCGGCGGCGGGTCCAGGTGCCACCCACGGCACTGCGCATCCACGTATCCAGGTGGCCGACGCTCGGCCCGCTGATCGTCGTGTATGACGCAATCCGGCCGGCCAGCCGCTCGTCGGAGCCCGCCAGCAGCACTGCCTCCCACGCCTGGACGGAGCCCCAGTCGTGAGCCACCAGGTGAATCGGGCGGTGGGTACGGACCTGGTCGAGCACGGCGACGAGGTCGTTGACCAGGTGGGCCATCCGGTAGCCCTCCCGGAACCGAGGCGCCCCGGACGCACCGGCGCCTCGCACGTCGTACGCGATGCAGCGGAAGTCGTCGACCAGCCGGGCCATCGTCGGAAGCCAGCCGGCGGCGGTGTCGGGGAAGCCGTGGACGAACACGACGACCGGGCTGTCCGGGTTGCCGTCCGCCTCGACGTTCGGGCCGGTCTCGACGAGATGCAGCGAGAGCCCGTCGCCGTCGATGAAGCGGCTGACGCTGCCGAAGTGCCTGTCGAACGCCATTTAGCCTCCTGGAGCCGTCGACCCCGAGTCTGCCGCATGCCGCATCAGCGTTAGGCTCCCGAATGTCTTGTCCAGACTTCAGCAGCCTCGGGACGGCGGACGCGTGGATCTGATGGAGTACCAGGCGAAGGTGCTGTTCGCCAAGCACGGTGTGCCCGTGACGCTGGGAGTCGTCGCGCAGACGCCTGAGGAGGCTCGCGCGGGAGCCGAGGAGCTGGGCGGCGCTGTCGTCGTCAAGGCCCAGGTGAAGGCCGGCGGCCGCGGGAAGGCAGGCGGTGTGAAGCTCGCCAAGACGCCGGACGAGGCGCAGGAGCGGGCCGCGGACATCCTCGGCATGCAGATCAAGGGCCTGACGGTCAACCGGGTGCTGGTTGCGCCGGCCGCCGACATCGCCGACGAGTACTACTTCTCCTTCCTGCTCGACCGGTCCAACCGGTCCTACCTCTGCATCGCGAGCATCGCGGGTGGCGTGGAGATCGAGGAGGTCGCGAAGACCAACCCGGACGCGGTCAAGAAGATCCCCGTCGACGCCGGCACCGGGGTCGACGACGCGAAGGCGCGCGAGATCGTCGAGACCGCCGGGTTCCCGGCTGAGCTCACCGACCAGGCGGTCACGCTGGTCAGCGCGTTGTGGGACGTCTTCACCGAGGAGGACGCCACCCTGGTCGAGGTCAACCCGCTCGCAAGACTCGCCGACGGCACGCTGGAGGCACTCGACGGCAAGGTCTCCCTCGACGACAACGCAGACTTCCGGCACGACGACCACGAGGCGTTCGAGGACCGGGCAGCTGCCGACCCGCTAGAGGCCAAGGCGAAGGCGAAGGGCCTCAACTACGTGAAGCTGGACGGCGAGGTCGGCATCATCGGGAACGGCGCCGGCCTGGTGATGTCCACGCTGGACGTCGTCGCGTACGCCGGCGAGCGGCACAACGGCGTCAAACCGGCCAACTTCCTGGACATCGGCGGCGGTGCCTCGGCGCAGGTGATGGCCGACGGGCTCGACGTGATCCTCGGCGACGAGCAGGTCAAGGCCGTCTTCGTCAACGTCTTCGGCGGCATCACCTCCTGCGACGCGGTGGCACACGGCATTGTCGGGGCGCTGCAGCTCCTGGGGGACACGGCCACCAAGCCGCTCGTCGTACGACTGGACGGCAACAACGTCGAGGAGGGCCGGCGCATCCTGGCCGAGGCCGCGCATCCGCTCGTGACGCTCGTCGACACGATGGACGGCGCCGCCGACCGGGCCGCCGAGCTGGCGAGCAAGTGAGGGACTGAGCGATGTCGATCTTCCTGAACGCCGACTCGCGCGTGATCGTGCAGGGCATCACCGGCG
>JBBQKY010000244.1:0-2419 GCA_038327385.1 Propionibacteriales bacterium | reverse complement strand
AGAGCATGGTGAGGGTATCCAGTCCAGCACCACTGCGAAGGAGACACGAACATGAGCCAGTCCGTCGACGAGGCCGAGGCCGATCGAGGGCTCAAGGCCAAGCATCGCGCGATGTGGGCACTCGGCGACTACCCGGCCCTCGCCGCCGAGCTCATCCCAGGGCTGGGCGCGCGGCTCGTCGCGGCTGCTGGGGTCAAGGGCGGCGACCGGGTGCTGGATGTCGCCGCCGGCACGGGGAACGTCGCGATCCCGGCAGCGCAGACGGGCGCCAGCGTCGTTGCCAGCGACCTCACCCCCGAGCTGCTCGAGGCCGGGCGACAGCGAGCCGAGGCAATGGGAGTCGACCTCGAGTGGCGCCAGGCTGACGCGGAGGCGCTGCCTTTCGACGACAACGAGTTCGACGTGGTGCTGTCCTGCGTCGGCGTGATGTTCGCGCCGCATCACCAGGCCAGCGCAGACGAGCTGGTCCGCGTCTGCCGCCCCGGCGGGACCATCGCCTTGGTGAGCTGGACGCCGTCAGGTTTCGTCGGGCAGATGTTCGCGGCGATGAAGCCGTACGCCGCTGCCCCGCCGCCGCCGGGATCGCAGCCGCCGCCGTTGTGGGGAGACGAGGCGCACGTCCGCGAGCTGCTCGGTGACCGAGTGAGCGAGCTCGACATGCAACGGCAGACCGTCGAGGTCAACCGCTTCGAGTCACCGGAGGACTTCCGCGAGTACTTCAAGGCCGTTTACGGCCCCACCATCGCGGCGTACCGGGGAATCGCCGATGATCCTGAGCGGGTCGCAGCGCTGGACCGTGACCTGGTGGAGTTGGCCGGCCGCTACGACCGCGGGACCGGCACGACGGTCATGGACTGGGAGTACCTGCTGATGACCGCCCGTAAGCAGAGCTGACAGGCTGTCTCGCAAAGCTGGGCCAGCGCGACTCCATGCCGCCACCGACACCTAGGGTTCAGGCGACTCGACGACGTACGCTGCCGGTGGCTGGCCACGACCAAGCGAGGACCGACGATCACATCGCCAGCCGACCTGCAATGCAACCAGCGAGCCAAAGGAAGACCATGCGACCATCAAGGATTCTGACCGCTGTCGGGGTGGCGGCACTTCTCACCGGCGCGAGCTCGGTTAGCGCCGTCGGAAGCAACCGTGCCTCCGACGGGCCGGGGCACAGCGTCAGGGTGACACTCAGTGGGCACAGCTACGTCGTCTCGCCAGGGGCGCGGCTCGGGGTCAAGCCCACCCACCCCACCGCAGCGACGAGCTTGGCCTCGAACACGCTCTCCCTCCACTCGAGCGCAAACACCGGTGTAGTGAGCCCCAAGCCCACGGTCTACCTGGTGTTCTGGGGATCCCAGTGGTCGTCCGACCCGGCCAAGGCGGCACCAGCCCTGCAAGCCCTCTTCAAGGGTCTGCATGGAAAGAACGACCCGTGGGGCAAGATCCTCAACCAGTACTGCGAAGGACTTCCCCGAGGTACGACGGACTGCGGCACCAAGGGCACCCACATCCAGCACCCGGGCAAGCACGGCCCGCTGGCCGGCGCCTGGTTCGACAACAACTCGGCAGCGCCGAAGAACGCAACTGCGGCTCAGATCGCCGGGGAGGCGGTCCGAGGCGCCGAGCACTTCGGGAACACCACGCAGGCGCCGAACTTGAATGCCGAATACGTCATCGCGTCGGCCACGGGCACCCATCCGGACGGCTTCCCGAACAGCGGTTTCTGCGGGTGGCACTCGTCGACCAGCTCGGCTGACGGCACGCTTGCCTACACGAACCTCCCGTACGTCCCTGTCCTGGGCGCAGGTGTGTGTACGACCATCAACAACCCGACGCTGCTCGACGGGTACTTCTCCACCGAGACCCACGAGTATGCAGAAACCGTCACCGACTTCTTCCCCTCCGCGGGGTGGCTCGGCGGCGGCGGTGAGATCGGCGACGCGTGCGTCCAACTCGACGCCCGAGAGGCCCTTACGACCGGCACCTTCGACGTTCAAGGTCTCTGGTCCAACAGCGCTCACGCCTGCGTGACAGCGGGTCCCTAGGCCGCCAGCTTGCTCTCCCGTTCATCCGTCTGCACCCGCCACGGACCACGCCCCGGCAAAACTGCAGACGAGTGGGGGCTTCGGGGATCCGTCTGGGGTTCGGCGGGTAGCTGCCGGTAACCACAGACAAGTCGGTGTTGGGGCTGATCGGCTCGACAGGTCCGCGCACGGGTTCTCGACAGCCGTTCGTGTCACGCCGACCAGCAGACTGGAGCTGTGACCGTGCCCTGGGTGCTGCACGTCGACCTCGACGAGTTCATCGCGGCCGTCGAGGTGCTGCGGCGACCAGAGCTCGCCGGTCGGCCCGTTGTCGTCGGGGGCCGCGGCGACCCGACGGAGCGAGGCGTGGTCTCGACAGCGTCGTACGCGGCACGGGC
>JBBQKY010000243.1:0-2468 GCA_038327385.1 Propionibacteriales bacterium | reverse complement strand
TGGCGGCTCCGCCGGCGGGCTGGTTCAGCTGCGTGAACGAGAGAAGAAGTGCAACGGCGAACACCACGAACGCGGCTCTCCTGCTAGCCGACGTGGATGAAGCGCCGATTGTGTCCCCACGGTTTCGGTCAACACTCACTGGAATCCCTGCCTCGCATGGCCCCGTACTGAGCCGACGAGGCGACGGGTCCTTTGGGACTCTACGCCTGTCCTGTCGCGACCGGTACAGCATTTACCGAGCACCATCCCGGGGTTGCAGAAGAGTCACTGACCGTCACGACACGCTCGACCTGAGAAAGAGTGCTACGGGTCAAACCTGCTTAAACTTGCCAGCATGGCGTAGTGCCGAGAGCACCAGCGATCGAGAGCAAATGCCGACTCCGCGTCTGGGGCTTCTGGCAAGATTGCCAACTGTTGCGGTGAGGAGATCGCATCCATCGACCAACCCAGCGAATCATCGGCGAGAGCTCGCGGCAGCCGTGGCCGCTGGTTACTCGACGAACCCCAAGGTTGCGGGCGGCTCGTCCACCGCACTCCCCGATCCCGCCGGATGAGCGCGCGGGGACTGGTCCTTCGAGGCGATCGAGGAGGGCTCGCACGAGATCAAGGGCTTCTCGGTTCTGGCCCGGCAGAATCCCGCACAAGGGCGGCGCACGTTCGGCTACCGCGTGAGTGACGGCACCAGCTCCGTCGCGTACCTGTCCGACCACTGGCCCGGGTCGTTCGGACACTCGGCGGGTCGACAACGCAGTCGGCCTCGCCCGCGCCGCCGGTGCAGCCCGCCTCGCACTCTTCCACCACGACCCGAGCCGCACCGACGACCAGCTCGACGCCATCGCGTGCACCTGGACGTCCTCGGCGCCCGAGGTGATCGTCGCCCGCGAGGAGTGCACCCTCCACGTCCCCCCAGTCGAGGAGGCCGGATGACCGACACAACCCTGACCCGTCGCCCGCCGGTGTCGACCTGGGACAGACCGGCGTTCCGCGCCGGCCCGCGACAGCTCCCGGTCTGGGTGCTCGTGGCAAGCATTCTGCTGCGCAAGGGCGATGGACCCCGAGGAGGCAACCGTGGAGCATGACCCGCTCGAGATCGACGCCGAGACGATGCGGCGGCTCGGGTACCAGGCCGTTGACTGGCTCGTCGACCGAGCCCACGGCAGGCGCGACGAGCCGGTGCTGCGGCAGGCGTCGCCGGCCGACATGGCCCGGCGCGTGCCTGGCACAGCTCCGGCCTCGGGTCGGGACTTCGACGAGATCCTCCGCCACCTCGGCCAGGACGTGCTGCCGTTCCGCAGCCGGATCGACCACCCGCGCTACCTGGCCTACGTCCCGGGTGAGGGGACCTGGCCCGGAGCGCTGGGCGACCTCATCGCGAGCACCTACAACATCGACGTGGGCAACTGGATGGAGTCGGCTGGACCGAGTCGGCTCGAGACCGTCGTTCTGCGCTGGTTCGCCGATTGGATCGGCTACCCGGCCGAGTCGTCAGGGGTCCTGGTGTCCGGTGGCTCCGCGGCGAACCTCACCGCGATGGCCTGCGCGCGCGAGGCCCTCGTGGGCGCAATGAGCGAGGAGCTCGTGGTCTACGTCTCCGAGCAGGGCCACTCCTCGCTGGCGCGGGCTGCACGCGTGCTCGGCTTCGGCCCCCAGCAGGTGCGCGTGCTGCCTGTGGACGCTCGATTCCGGATGCGCGCGGACACCCTCGACGCAGCGATCGGCGCGGACCTCGCAGCGAGACGTCGCCCGCTCGTCGTGCTCTCCGTGGCCGGTACAACGAACACCGGGGCCGTAGACGACCTGCCCGAGCTGGCGCGAGTCTGCGGCCGGTACGGGGTGTGGCTGCACGTCGACGGTGCCTACGGCGCGTTCGCGGCGCTGACCGAACGCGGGCGGAAGGCGCTGAACGGGCTGGAGCTCGCCGACTCGGTCACGCTCGACCCCCACAAGTGGCTCTACCAACCGTTCGAGTGCGGTGCGGTGCTGGTGCGGCGCGGCCACCTTCTGAAGGAGTCCTTCGAGATCCACCCCTCGTACCTCCAGGACACCGCCGCCCGGGACGACGCGGTGAACTTCGCGGACCGCGGCCTCCAGTTGACTCGAATGAGCCGCGCCCTCAAGGTGTGGGTGTCGCTGCAGTACTTCGGCGTGGACGCCTTCTCCGCCGCGATCGACCGGGCGATGGACCTGGCCGAGCACGCCCAGCACCTCATCCAGGCCGCCCCCGACCTGGAGCTGCTCGCGCCGGCCACCCTGGGCATCGTCTGCTTCCGTCGGCACCCGCCCGGGCGGGACGATGAGGAGGACCTCGAGCGGGCGAACACCGCTCTCGTCGCCGCCCTGGCAGAGAGCGGAGAGGGGCTCGTCTCCTCCACCCGGCTGTCCGGACGCTACGCCGTCAGACTTTGCGTGCTCAACCACGGCACGACGACGTTCGACGTCGACCATGTGCTGCGCTGGCTCGAGACGGC
>JBBQKY010000242.1:0-2483 GCA_038327385.1 Propionibacteriales bacterium | reverse complement strand
GCCTTGGATGCAGGTGGTCGGGTTGCCGAGCAGGACGTCTTGCGCTGAGAGCTTGCCGAAGAACGGTCGGTTGCCTTCGCCCATGACGACCGGCACGAGGTCGACGGCCACTTCGTCGAGCAGCCCCAGCTCTAGTGCCTGTCGGGCGATGGTGCCCCCGCTGACGGTGACGACGCGGTCACCGGCGATCTCTTGCGCTCGCGCGATGGCGGCTGTCACGCCGTCGGTGACGAAGGTGAACGGCGCGTCAGGATGCTCCTCCACCCAGTCCGTCGGGACCTGATGGGTCACGACGACAACGGGGACGTCCAGGGTGTGGCGACCCTGCCAGCCCTCGGCCACCTCGAACAGCTCGCGGCCGCAGACCAGCGCACCTAATGAGGAGACCCAGCCCTTCCAGTGCTCTGCACTCGCCGGGCTCAGGTGGACGGTGAAGTCCGCGGCTGGGGTAGGCAGAGCGATCTCGCCGTTCTGCAACCAGTCGAACAAGCGGCCGATGGTGTTGTCCTGCTTGGCGACATACCCGTCCAGCGACATGATCGCCTGCGCCTGCACTCTTCCCATGGTCTTATCCTTCCTCACGCCTGCTTCGTCCGGTAGGTCTGAGCGACGATGCCGCTGGGGAACGGTGTTACGTCGACGAGGTCCAGGTGCCGCGACGTCTGCAGCTGGTCGAAGAGGGCCTGACCGCGGCCCAGAACCAGAGGCTGGACGAGCAGGCGGTACTCGTCGATCAGGTCCTCCGCGGCCAGCGCGCCGGCGAAGCGGGCGCCGCCCCACACGATGACGTCCGCGCCGGGTTCGGCCTTGATGGCGGCGATCTCCGTGGCGAGGTCGCCGCGCGCGACCCGGGTGTCCGGCCAGGTCGCCTCGGCGTCGTCGAGCGTCGTGGAGAAAACGACCTTCGGGATGTCGTTCATCGGTGCGGCGTACGCGTCCTTGGACTCCGGCCAGTACGACGACATCTCCGCATACGTGGTCCGGCCCATCAGGTGTACACCGGCCCTGCTGATGCGCTCCAGTTTCCACTGCTTGACCTCGGCGTCCGCGATCGCGACGCCGGGATGCTCGCGATCACTGCCGACGAATCCGTCCAGCGACATCGACATGTACAAGACGACCTCACGCATGACCAGTCTCCCTCTCGTTGGGCGTGCTGAACAACTTTCCGTATCCGCGGATGGGGGGCGCCGCACGGGCACCGCTCAGAACAGACCACAGCAGCACCTGGTTGGCCTCCAGGACCAGACGTCTTGTCCTGGCTTCCAGAGCGCGGATGGCCGGAGCTGCGCTGAAGCCGTTGCCGCCGATGACCACGGCCTCCGTGTGGGGACCGAGCTGCTTCGAGACCCAATGGACGATGGCTGCCGGACGGATCCGCTCCGGGTCGTCGCACAGGTCCGCCAGCTGGGCATCGATGACCTCGAAGCCCTGGCTGGCGAAGTACTCGACACCGAGGCGGTTCAGCGAGGGGCTGAACCACGGGGGGTGGATGAGGCTGACTCGCCGGATGCGGTGGGATCGAAGGGCCGACACCGTGGACAGGCAGGTGGCGTATGCCGGCAGCCCCCACCGTTCCTGAAGGCGCCTCACGACCGCGGTCTCCTCGTCGTGGCCGAGCGCATACCCCGAACTCGTCGACGCGAAGGCCAGCACGTCTAAGCCGGCATTGCGCGGGAACGACGACACGGCCCGGTCGAGCACCGTGGATGTGGCCAGCGCACGCAGCCCGGCGGCAGACCTCGGTGCATTGGTGTGCCTCGACGCGCAGGACGCCGTGTCCGTTGTCCTGGAGACGTGGACGCGGACGGACGTCGGAGCCATGGTCAAGAGTTCCGCCTCCGGCCCGCCAGCGGTGTGAGGAGTGATCAAGCCCATTGTGATGGCCCCGGCGATGTTCATGTCCGCAACGCTCGCAGCGCGCACGGGCCAGATCAACGACGATCTTCTGCACGCGGCGTGTAGTATCGATTAACGATGCCCGAGGTCGAGTTGCGTGAGCTGCGTTTATTTCTAGTCCTCGCCGAGGAGCTGCATTTCGGGCGTACCGCCGACAGCCTCGGCCTTACGACGTCCCGCGTCAGCCAGACCCTGCGCGCCCTTGAGAGGAAGCTCGGCGGTCAACGGCTCCTCAGCCGCACCAGCCGGAGCGTCAGCCTGACCGAGGCCGGGCACGAGCTGCTCACCCAGCTATCCCCGGCGATCTCAGTTCTCGACCGAGTGCTGCGCGTGGCCCGGGCTCGAGGCTCCGGGCCAGGAGTGGTACGGGTGGGCCTGCTCAACGCCGCCTCCGGGGTCGAGGTCGTGACCCGAGCGATCGAGCGCTTCGAGGCGCACTTCGCCGGCTCGACGGTGCAGCTGATGACGACGCCCTTCGATGACCGCCTCGGTCCACTACGCCGACGTGAGGTCGACCTGGTCGTGACCCGCCTGCCACTCGACCAGCCCGACATCTCCGTTGGTCCCCACTTGAGCAGAGCCGA
>JBBQKY010000241.1:0-2503 GCA_038327385.1 Propionibacteriales bacterium | reverse complement strand
GGCACCCGACCGTCCGCCAGCCGCAAGACGGTGCCAGGAACGTCGTCCACCGATGCCCGGGCCGTCAGGCCGTAGGGCACGACGAGCGACGCGTCGTACAGCCAGCGGTTCAGCAGGGCCGCGACACGACTGCGCATCCCGCGCTCGCCAAGCGAGCGCCGCTCGTCCCGGGGTTGCACGGTCACCCGGCCGTCGCCGATCCTGCTGCGCCTGGTGATCTCGACGAGCTCTACCTCGCTCCACGGCAGCGCCGCCCATTGGCCGCCCAGCCGGACCATCAGGCCGGTCATGTCCACGGTCAGCAGCGGCACTCGGGACTCGTGCCACGCGACACCGTGGACGACCGCCACCACCAGCAACCCGCATCCCAGCAGGAACGCGACGAGCCCGTGGTCGTCACCGAAGCGCCAGAAGTAGAGGCTCGATGCGAGGAGAGCCGTCGATGTCACGAGGCCCATCAGCAGTGCACGACGCTGGACTACCACTGCGACCCCTCTGCCTGGAGGTTGGCTACGACGACATCGAGGTCGTCCGGCTTGATCAACACGTCCCGCGCCTTTGAACCCTCCGACGGCCCGACGATGCCCCGGCTCTCCATGATGTCCATCAGCCGGCCCGCCTTCGCGAAGCCGACGCGAAGCTTGCGCTGGAGCATCGAGGTGGAGCCGAACTGCGTCGACACCACCAGCTCGACGGCCTGGCAGACCAGGTCAAGGTCGTCGCCGATGTCGTCGTCCATCGCCTTCTTGGTCTGCTGGGTCGTCGTCACGTCCTCGCGGTACGTCGGCTGCAGCTGGTCGCGGCAGTGCGCGACGACTGCCTTGATCTCCGCCTCTGTCACCCACGCGCCCTGGATCCGGGCCGCCTTGCTGGCGCCCATCGGCAGGAACAGCCCGTCACCCTTGCCGACCAGCTTCTCCGCGCCCGGCTGGTCGAGGATGACCCGGCTGTCGGCCAGCGAGGAGGCCGCGAACGCCAGCCGGCTCGGCACGTTGGCCTTGATCAGGCCGGTCACCACATCGACGGAGGGCCGCTGGGTGGCGAGCACCAGGTGGATGCCGGCGGCGCGCGCCAGCTGGGTGATGCGCACGATGGCGTCCTCGACGTCTCTGGGGGCGATCATCATCAGGTCGGCCAGCTCGTCGACCACCACGACCAGGTAGGGGTACGGCGCAAGCACCCGCTCGCTGCCCGGCGGCACGGTGGCAGCACCCGCCTTGACCGCCTTGTTGAAGTCGTCGATGTGCCGGAAGCCGTAGGCGGCCAGGTCGTCATACCGCTGGTCCATCTCCCGCACGACCCACTGCAGCGCCTCCGCCGCCTTCTTGGGACTCGTGATGATCGGCGTGATCAGGTGCGGGATGCCCTCGTACCCCGTCAGCTCGACCCGCTTGGGGTCGATCATGATCATCCGCACCTCGTCGGGGGTCGACCGCACCAGCAGCGAGCACACCATCGAGTTGATGAAGCTCGACTTCCCCGAGCCGGTGGCCCCGGCCACGAGCAGGTGCGGCATCTTGGCGAGGTTCGCCACGACGAAGCCGCCCTCGACGTCCTTGCCGAGCGCCACCACGAGCGGATGGTGGTCGTTTCGCGCCTGCCGCGAACGCAGCACGTCGCCGAGCGACACGATCTCCGCGTCTACGTTCGGTATCTCGATGCCGATGGCCGACTTGCCCGGGATCGGGGAGAGGATCCGGACGTCGGCGGACGCGACGGCGTAGGCGATGTTGCGGCTCAGCGCTGTGACCTTCTCGACCTTCACTGCGGGACCGAGCTCGACCTCGTAGCGAGTCACCGTCGGCCCGCGGGTGTATCCGGTGATCTGGGCGTCGATGGCGAACTGGTCGAGCACCTCGGTCAGCCTCAGCACCACCGCGTCGGAAGCCGCCGAGGTCGCCTTGTGGACGCTGCCGGACCTCAGGATCTCGTTGTCGGGCAGCGTGTAGCTGATGTCGCCCGACAGGCTGAGCTGCTCGACCCGTTGGGGCAGCGGGGTGTGCGGCGGTGGCTCCAGCACCACGTCGGCGTCTGGGTCGCCGCCGTCGGCTCCGAGCCCGTCGTCGGGCGTTGGCCGGTCCGCCGGCGCTGCCCCGGTATCGGGCTCGAGGTGGGCCGCCGTCGCGCCGGCCATCGACCCGACTCGGCTGCGGCGGCTGGCCCGCCTGAGCGGCTCGGGCGCTGGCGTCTGCTCGCTCTCGGCGCCTGCGTCGTTCTCCGTCGTACGACGACCGAGCACCTTCGCGCGTAGCGCCCCGAGCCGTTCCGGGATCTGGTAGACGGGGGTGGCTGTGACGATCAGCAGACCGAAGAACGTCAGCAAGACGAGCAGCGGGACCGCGATCAGCGTGCTGCGGAAGAGGTCGGCGACGAGCGCCGAGCCGATGTAGCCGACTGCTCCGCCGGCCGCCCGCATCGCGTCCTGGCCACCGCCCGGGCGGGGCAGGCCGTGCGCGATGTGGATGATCCCGAGGAGCCCGAGCAGGACCGCTGCCCAGCCGAC
>JBBQKY010000240.1:0-2553 GCA_038327385.1 Propionibacteriales bacterium | reverse complement strand
GGTTCGAGGGCGTTGGTGGCGGGGGAGCCGTCGAGGCGCAGCGGTACGGCGCTCTGCCAGCACATCTCCCACAGCCCGACCAGCGCTGACAGCAGACTGCAGGGCTGCAGGATCAAAGCGGAGTGACCCACATCGGTCTCGGCGGTGGTCAACGAGACGATCGCGATGGCATCATCGACGATCAGCAGCTTGACCGGGACGTGCAGCAGCACGCGAGCCCGCTCCCCGGCCTTCATCGCCGGCCGGATGTTGCCGTCGAGGTAGTCGCGCATCTCGATGGCCTCGCTGGCGTAGACGTGACGGCAGGACACCCCGCGACGCAGGTTCTCGATCTCCACCGGGTTGCTGTCGGTGCCGGCGTGGTAAGGCGGACAGTCGAGTCCCCGTACCTCGCGACGGGCGCCGCGTTCCAGCATCTGGACCCGGTCGATGACGGCGCCACCCCTGACGACCTCGAGCAACCCACGGGAGCCGTCGGTCCCGACGGTCCGCTGGTAGTGGGCGAACGCCTGCAGCGTCGCCGCGCTCGCCTCTCGCACCTCCAGTTCTCGACGTCGAGCGAGCAGCTCCAGAGCCGACTCCGGCGGCAGCGGAGTGATGCGGCTCGACAGGCTGCGCAGCCCACCCACGAGGCCGATGTCGGCCATCGCTTCGAGGTCGGCGAACACATCGCTCGACCCGGCTGCCGCCGCCTCCGCCAGCTCCATCGGCGTCAGCGGTCCGGAGGCCAGCAGAACGTCGTACATCCGGGCCTGCTCGTCGCTCAGACCGAGGCACTTCATACGGGCGGCGATCGAGGCCGTCGACAGACCGGAAGGCACTGCCGGTGGGATCGAGCGACCTTTTGTCTCTGTCACGTTTTGACACATTAGTGCCAGTGACACCGATCCGCACTTTAATCTCCCGCCAGCGAGTAGACAGTGACCAGGCCGTGGGGCGGCTCTCTGCAGACGTCTGTCGTTCTCGGACGACACGGTGCTCAGCCTGAGCTAGCGGCGCAAGGGACTCACCAGGGGGTGGACGAGTGGGTGGCTGCTTCGGCGGCCACCCACTCATGGTTACTAGGGTGACGCTCGTGCTGTCCCGCCTGCTCGGCCGCCGTCCCTCTGCGCCCGCGCGGCTCAGCGTCGTCGTGCCAGTCTTCAATGTCGCACCCTATCTGTATGAGTGTCTGGAGTCCCTCGCCGCACAGAGCTACCAAGACTTCGATGTCGTCCTCGTCGACGACGGCTCCACGGACGGGTCGACGGCACTCGCGGAGAAGTTCGCCCGCCGTCGCGCCGGCTGGCAGCTGGTCCACAGCGACCGCCGTGGTCCGGGTGGGGCTCGCAACCGCGGCGTGGAAGTCGCTCGAGGGGAGTTCCTCGCCTTCCTCGACTCCGATGACCTGCTCCTGCCCGGCGCGTACGAGCTGATGATGTCGACGCTCGAGGCCAGCGGATCGGACTTCGTCGTCGGCTCCTTGGTGCGGTTCGTAGCCGGCGAGCGGATCGAGCCGCCCTGGATCCGGCGGGCTCATGCCCGACGTCGGCTGGGAACGACGCTCGAGGAGCATCCGGAGATCTTGATCAACGTGTTCCCGTGGAGCAAGGTGTTCCGGCGCTCCTTCTACGACCGCGCGGGGCTCGTGTGGGCGGAGGGGATCCGCTACGAGGACCAGGTCTTCAGCACCGAGGCATACCTGCGTGCCGAGCGGTTCGACGTCGTCCGCCGGCCTGTCTACGTCTGGCGTGTCCGCACCGACGGTACGTCGATCACGCAGCGCCGACACGAGCTCGCGGACCTCGAGGACCGGGTACGGACGAAAGAGATGACCACCGACGTGGTGCGCCGGCTGGGGTCGCCGGCCGTGCTCGACTATTGGGCACGCAACGGTCTTCCCGGCGACCTGCCCGTCTACTTCCGCGAGATACCCGGCAGCTCGGAGGACTACTGGCAGCTGCTCCACACGGCCACACGCGACCTGTTCCAGGGCTTGCCGCGGATCGAGCACTCGCAGCTCCCCCCGGCTCAGCGACTCATCGGCTGGCTGGTGGCCGAGGGACGCCGAGCCGACGCGGAGAGCGTGCTGCGCTGGCTCGGTGAGCACCCCGGACCACCGGCCGTGTGGGCAAGAGCTGGCCAGGATTTCGCTGTGCTGCCCTTCGCCGACGACCCGGCGGCGGGTGTGCCCGAGGAGGTCTTCCGCCTGCCAGCCGGCTAGGCGCGGGCCTACGGTTCCCTTGCCGCTACTCCGCGTCCGCGCGCTCGCCCACGCCGGTCGCGAACTCCTTCACTCGGCCGGGACCGCTCGCCTCCTGACCGAGGGGCGGGGTGTGACCGGTGGCGCCCTCTCGGAGGCCGGCCAGGAACTCCCCGAGGGCATCGTCGGCCGGGATGGCGGGCCGCCAGTCCAGCTCCCGGCGGGCCCGGTCCGTCGAGAGCGTGGGCAGGCGGAGCAGCGCGTCGAAGAGCCACGGGTCCGCAGGCGCCAGGTGGGAGCGCCACGCCGCGGCCAGGGCAGTCCGCACGAGGGCGGGTGGGACCGACACTCCGCGCGAATGCAGCAGCGCG
>JBBQKY010000239.1:0-2623 GCA_038327385.1 Propionibacteriales bacterium | reverse complement strand
CCGACCATCTCGTGCACCGTCGGCGCCGAGACCTGCATCGCGCGCGCCACGTTCGCCCCGGTGATAGGGAGCCGCGCCTCCTCGAGCCAGTAGATCGTCTGCAGGTATTCCTCTTCGGCCGCCGTGGCCTGCTCTCTCGACATGGACTCATCGTAACTAGGGCAATGACATACTTGACTCACCATGCGTGACGTAGTAAGCTCACCTTGTGAGAGCAACTCCTGCAAAACAGAGCCTCCCGTCGAATCTTCTCGAAGCCGTCCGGTACTTCTCGGACCTAGACGTAGCCAACGATTTCCTTGCGGAGATGCGGTGGCCGAACGGTCCCATGTGCCCCTCATGCGGCAGCACGGAGTACAGCTACCTCAAGACTCGCCGTGTGTGGAAGTGCAAGCAGAAAGAGTGCCGCAAGCAGTACAGCGTCAAGCTCGGGACGATCTTCTCGGACTCGCCGCTCGGCCTCGACAAGTGGCTCCCCGCTGTGTGGCTCGTCGCCAACTCCAAGAACGGCATCTCGTCACATGAGCTTGGACGCGCGCTAGGCGTCACACAGAAATCGGCATGGTTCATGGTTCATCGCATCCGCCTCGCCATGCAGACCGGGAGCTTCGACAAGCTGGACGGCGAGGTAGAGGTTGACGAGACATTCGTCGGTGGACTTGCCAAGAACATGCACCCGGACGTTCGCGCCCGCAAGATCACGGGACGGGCGGCCACGGTGGCGGAGACAAGACCATCGTCGTCGGCATCCGGCAGCGCGACGGCGAGATGCGCGCCAAGGTCGTGCCGGACGTAAAGCGTGTGACTCTCCACGGCCACATCTTGGAGAACGTGAAGCGCGGGTCGAAGGTCTACACCGACCGCTACCAGTCCTATCGGGACCTGCACGAAGACTTCGACCACGCGACCATCGACCACGCCGTCAAGTACGTGGAGGGGCGCGTCCACAGGAAGGGCCTAGAGAACTTCTGGAGCCTCCTGAAGCGCGGACTGAAGGGCACGTACGTAAGCGTCGAGGGGAAGCACCTGCGTCGCTACGTGGACGAGCGGGTGTTCACACCTACAACCTCCGCAGTCTGGACGACTACGGACGCTTCTCAGCCGTCCTCCGCACAGTCTCGGGTCGTCGCCTGACGTGGGCCGAGTTGACCGCACGCTAGACAGGATGGAGCGGCCGGGTGGTCCGGGCGCTCGGTGAGGATGGCCGGCGGCCTGCGCATCTGCGTGGGTTGCCGGGAGGTGAGTCCCGGCCGAGCCACATACGGAGGTCGCCGACCATGGAAGATGGTATGTCGGTCGCGGTTGGGCTGGACGTGCACAAGTCATCGGTGCGTCTGGCCGCGGTGCGTGCTGGTGAGGTGCTGCGGGAGGTGACGCTGCCCTATGACGCCGAGCACGTGCAGCGTGAGTTGGGGGCCTGGCCGCGAGCGCGGGTTGCCTATGAGGCTGGGCCGACGGGCTTCGGGCTCTACCGCCATCTGGTCGCCGCGGGTGTTGACTGCGTGGTCGTCGCGCCGGGGTTGGTGCCGACGCGCCCTGGTGATCGGGTCAAGACCGACAAGCGCGACGCGCGCCGGCTGGCCGGCCTGCACGCGGCGGGCTTGTTGACGGCGATCTACGTTCCGTCGCCCGAGCTTGAGGGTCTTCGTGATCTGGTTCGCGCCCGCGAGGACGCCCGTCTTGATCGGATGCGCGCCCGCCACCGGCTGGGGAAGTTCTGCCTGCGCAATGACCGCCGGATGCCGACGACGTGTTGGGGCGTGACCAGGCGGGCGTGGCTTGGTCGCCAGGCGTTCGAGCTGCCCGGCCAGCAACAGGCCTTCGACGACTATCTGTTCAACGTCGACCAGATCGACCGGCGGATCGGCGTCATGGAAGTCGAGATCGCCAGGCTGGCCGCCGAGGGCCCGCACGCCGAGCTGATCGGGCGGCTGCGCTGCCTGCGCGGCATCGACACGCTGACCGCCGTCGGCCTCGTTTGCGAGGTCGGCGACTTCACCCGCTTTCGGACGGCGGAACAGTTCATGAGTTTCGTCGGCCTGGTCCCGTCGGAGCGCTCCTCCGGGGAGGGCCGCCGACAGGGGTCGATCACGAAGGCCGGCTCGAGCCATGCACGGCGGCTGCTGGTCGAGTCGGCCTGGAACAGCCGCCGACGCCCGACCGTCGGCTACGAGCTCGCGCGCCGCCACCGCGACCAAGACCCCGCCGTGCTCGAACGCGCCTGGCGCTGCCAGCAGCGATTGCATCGCCGCTGGACCAGGATGGCCGGCCGCGGCAAACCCCACCAGAAGATCGTCGTCGCCTGCGCCCGCGAGCTCGCCGGGTTCGTCTGGGCGATCGCCACCGACCAGCCGCTCAGGACGGCCTGAAACTGATCACCGACGAGCGTGGGGCGGCGGGCGGTCCCTCCCAGAAGGAGAACCCTCGCAACACCTATGCGGCACCCCCACCGAGGCGACCCGCGACGCTAGACCGAGGCAGCTCCCGACGGACACCAGTCATGCGGTTTCGACCCGCGAATGTCAGTCTGATCCACCGTCGCTGCCCCGGGACGCCCGCCACCCGACGCTCGCCACACCAACCGCCACCGCGCGCAGGGCCTTGACGTTTAGCTCCATGTCAG
>JBBQKY010000238.1:0-2711 GCA_038327385.1 Propionibacteriales bacterium | reverse complement strand
TCGCGGAGTCAGCCGCCGGCGACGGCGGGGATGACGGAGATCTCACTGCCGTCGGCCACCTCCGTGGACAGGCCATCCAGGAACCTCACGTCCTCGTTTCCGACGTACACGTTGACGAACCGGCGGAGCTGTCCCTGCTCGTCGACGATGCGGCCCTTGATGCCGGGGTAGCTCCCGTCGAGCGAGTCGAGCACCTCGCTGAGGACTCCTCCGTCGGCCGGGACCTGCGCCTCGCCCTCCGTGTAGGTTCGGAGGATCGTCGGGATTCTGACGCTGACACTCATCGTGGCCTCACTGTCCGATTGCTTGGAACGCGGCATAGGTGGGCTCAATTGTGGCCTGTGGACCAACCCGGCCGGCGACCGCGTCGAGTGTCTTGAGCCCGTCCCCCGTGTTGAAGACGACTGTCTCCACATCGGGGTCGAGGATGCCCTCGTCCAGCAGCTTCTTCAAGGTGGCGATCGTCACTCCTCCCGCGGTCTCCGCGAAGATGCCCTCGGTACGAGCCAGCAACAGGATCGCGTCGCGGATCTCGTCGTCCGACACCGACTCCACGGCGCCACCGGTGCGACGGCAGACATCGAGGACGTAGGGTCCGTCGGCGGGAGACCCGATGGCGAGCGACTTCGCGATGGTGTCGGGCCTGACGGGGCGGACGACATCGTGTCCGTTCCGGAACGCCGTCGCCACCGGCGAGCAGCCGGTCGCCTGGGCGCCGAAGACCCGGTACGACGACTCCTCCAGCAGGCCCGTCGTCACCAGCTCCCGGAAGCCCTTGTCCACCTTGGTCAGCTGGGACCCGGACGCGACCGGCACCACCACTTGCCCCGGGAGCCGCCAACCGAGCTGTTCTGCTACCTCGAAGGCCAGCGTCTTGGAGCCCTCCGAGTAGTAGGGCCGAACATTGACGTTGACGAACGCCCAGTCCGGGTTCTCGGCAGCGATCTCGGTGGCGAGCCGGTTGACGTCGTCGTAGTTGCCGCGTACGGCGACCAGCCGACCGCCGTACACCGCCGTGGTGATCATCTTGGGAAGCTCGAGATCCTCGGGAACGAGGACCACGCTGTCCATGCCGGCGCGTGCGGCGGCGGCCGCCACGGCGTTGGCCAGGTTGCCGGTGGACGGGCAGGCGAGAACCCGCAGCCCCAGCTCACGTGCTGCCGCCAGAGCCACGGCAACGACTCGGTCCTTGAAGGAGTGGGTGGGGTTCCCCGAGTCGTCCTTGATCCAGAGCCTTCTCATCCCGAGTGCTGCCGCGAGGTTGTGCGCCGAGACCAGCCGCGTGCAGCCCGGCTCGGTGTTGGGGATGCTCGCGATGTCCGCTCGCACCGGAAGCAGCGGCGCGTAGCGCCACATGCTCAGCGGTCCAGCCTCGATATCGGCTCTGGTGACGTGGATCCGGTCGTAGACGACCTCCAGCGGGCCGAAGCACTCGACACATGCGAAGTGCGGTCCGAGCTCCTGCTCGGCGCCGCACTCGCGGCACGCCAGACCCGCCGCGTTCCCGAAGGGCCGCACCTGTGGGCCGCGGACGGCGTGCCGATCGGCCAGCGACCGGCGACTGCGGGCCGCGGCGGCGTCTCGACGGGCCCGTGAGGAGCGGGTACTGGGAGCGGTAGCCATCGCGTCACGATAGGCGAGCATGAGACAGCCCTCACCGATCCAGACCGAATCGCAAGACGGCGTCTCAGGGCGCGGACAAGTCTAGCTGTCCAGCAAGGCGACCAGGGCCTCGACGAGGCGGCGCACACCCGGCGGACCGTCGACGACGAGGTCCGCACGCTCCGACAGGCCGGTGACCTCCGTGGACCCGGAGCACACCAGCAGCCCCGCCCCGCCCTGTTCGCGCCGGGCGTCCACGGCGTCGAAGGCGGCCAGGTCGCCGAGATCATCACCGGTGAACATCACCGACCCCGCCTCGACCTCGCCCATCAGCGTGGAGAGCGCTCTCCCCTTGTTCATGCCGGGTGGGCGAAGCTCGATGACGTGGCGGCCAGGCTCCGCGACCAAGCCAGCCCGCTGCGCCAGTGCGAGGAGTGGCGGCTGCACGCTGCGGTACGCCGCTGCGGGCGACGCGCAGCGGCGTACATGCACGGCGACGGCAAGGCCCTTGTCCTCGATGACCGCGTCGGGGACGCCGGCTGCCTCCAGGATGCCCGCCAGCTCGCGGCGTACCAGTGCGAGGCCCTCGGGCGGATCCGCCGTTGTCAGCTCGCCGGTAGCGGAGTCCCAGCGCTCGACACCGTAGTGCCCGAGTACCACCAAGCTGGCGGGAGCGGCGGCGCCATCCAGGCCGCCGAGCTCGACCGCCTCGCGTGCCGGTCGGCCGGTAATGATCGCAAGGTTGCCGACACGTTCCCCTAGCCGGGCGAGAGCTTCGACCACTCCCGGCTCCGGGCCGGCAGCAGCTGGGTCGTCGACGATCGGCGCCAGCGTGCCGTCGTAGTCGAAGGCGATCAACGCCTGGCCCGGGTCCCGGAGGAGGGCGTGGAGACCGGCTTGCCCGACGACGGTGGTGGGAACGAGCTCTGCCATCGGGCAAGTCAAGCAGCTCGGCGAGTGACGCGGCTCGGTGGCTGCCGCCGGCCGGTCAGCTGCTGGCGATGATGACCGTGAGCCGATCGAGCTGCATCGGCGCCACTGCTGTGTGCAGGCGGGTGATGTGCAGGACCTTTGCCAGCTTGACCGCCGCGGCCTTGAGCTGTGGCGGG
>JBBQKY010000237.1:0-2760 GCA_038327385.1 Propionibacteriales bacterium | reverse complement strand
TACACGATCGCGTAGTTGTCGATCTCCGCGCCGTTGGTCGAGAAGAAGTCCGTCTGCACCGTGTGACTACCCGGCGCAACCGCGCTCATCGTCTGCACGAACGAACCAGCCGAGTAGAAGCCGTTTATAAGGTAGCCCAGGGACGGGCAGTCCGGCTCCACCATGTAGTTGCCGTCCACCTTCGTGCAGATCCCCAGGAGTTGTTGGCCGTGCTGCCAAGTGCCTGCACGTTCTGGTCCGCCTCGATCGTGCAAGTTGTGGTGCTCGGACACGTCACCGTCGTCACAGCGTCGATGGCGGTGAACGTACCGCCCGGCTTCGTTACGCCCAAGAACCCCGTCGACATGGCACTACTCTTGAGCTTGCGGTTCTTGACCACCGTCGCCGGCTCCACGTTGTGCTGTGCACCAGCTGTAGGAGTCGATGGCCCCGGCGGCCCGTGTGCTGTCTTCGCCGCCGGAGCCGATGCCGCGCTGCCCACGACCACCATCAGGCCGATCACCCCAACAGCGGCGACCGAACTCTTGAAACCACGCATCTTCCCTCCTCGAGAATGCCCTACCCATGCAGGGGCGCCTCAGTGTGGGACGCACAGCGGGCTTTCATAGGCACAAGATGTCCGACCCCGCCCCGTTCGGGCGGCCTGAAAGGACGCAGAGCCCGACACTCTGCGCAGCGACGTTCGGTATTGGTGTCTGGTCGGTCGCGCCTAGCGCCGCCGCCTCTGCGCCCGCGCCTGCACCCAGGCGAGCTCGCGCTGCAGCTTCTGCCAGCTCTCCCAGCGACGTACCGGAATAGCCCCGGCGCCGACAGCCTCCTGAACGGCACATCCCGGCTCGCCGAGGTGGCGGCAGTCGCGGAACCGGCAGACCTGGCTCAGCACCGCGATTTCTGAGAAACTCGCGCTCAGGGCCTCCGGGTCCCGCTGGAGACCCACGCCGCGCAGCCCCGGTGTGTCGATGACCGCTCCGCCGGTCGGCACCAGCAGCAGCTCTCGTCGGACCGACGTGTGCCGCCCCCTACCGTCGTCACGGATCTGGCGGGTCGTCAGCACGTCGGCCCCAACGACCGCGTTGGCGAGCGTCGACTTGCCGTGTCCCGAGGCGCCGGCGAGAATCATCGTCTTCCCGGCCGCCAGCATCGTCCTGATCTCGGGGACGCCGAGCAGCGTCGACACGCTGCAGCACAGCACCTCGACACCGGGCGCGGCCGCCTGCACCTCGTCTCGAACGGCATCGCCGTCCCGCACCAGGTCGGCCTTGGTGAGCAGGACCACCGGCCTCGCCCCGCTCTCCCACGCCAGGGCGAGCAGCCGCTCGAGGCGCATCATGTTCGGCTCCGGGTGCAGGGCGATGACCAGCCCGACGATGTCGGCGTTCGCGGCAAGCACCTGCCCGTGCGAGTTCCGTGCCGCGCTGGCGCGGACCAGACTCGTACGCCGCGGAGCCAGCGTCTCCACAGTCACGGGACCGTCCGGCCACTGCTGCACGAGGCACCAGTCGCCCGTGCAGGGGGCTCGCGCCGGGTCTGCCGACATGGCTTCGAGAAGTGAGCCTCCGAGGCTGGCGCGCACCGGGCCGGAAGCGGTGAGGACCGTGCAGAGTCCGCGGTCCACGCGCGTGATGCGTCCCGCCAGACCCGTCGACGCGGGGGCCCGCTGGCCGGGAGCTGCGGGCGCAATCAATGACTCGCGCCAGGACTCATCCCAGCCGAGGTCCTCGAGCTGCATGCGCGGACTGCTCACGCCACGAGGGTAGGCGCCGGATGTTCAGCGACGCCAAGAGATTTCGCGCCGCCGCTCCCTACCCGTCGTCGACGGCGGGTGGGCTCAGAGGCTCGGCGGCAGACCTGCGGCGCAGCCGGCGTACCCGCTCCGAGCGAGCGCCCGCGGTTGTCGGCTCGGGCCAGACGCGGTCGAAGGACGCATTGAGAGCAGCGCCGATGAGCACCACCAGCGCCGTCAGGTAGAGCCACAGCAGCACGGCGATGGGTGCCGCGAGCGGGCCGTAGATGGAGGTTCGCGCGCCCTGCAGGATCTGCCGCAGCAGGTAGCTGCCGAGCACCCACATGGCGAAGGCGAAGATCGCGCCCGGCACGTCATGGCGCCACGACGACCGCACCGGCACCGACAAATGATAGAGAGTCGTGAGAAAGGCGATGCTCAAGACGATGACCACCGGCCAGTACAGCAGGTTGAGCACGTCCAGCTGACGGGGTAGCACGCTGTCCACGAGCTGCGGACCGGCCACCACCAGCGGCAGCACGATCACGCCCACGACGAGCCCGATGACGTACAGGCTGAACGACAGCATCCGGGTCCGGACGATCCCCCGCCGGCCGCCGAGCCCGTACATGATCGTGATCGTGTCCACGAACACGTTCAAGGCCCGCGACCCCGACCACAGCGCCAGCACGAAGCCGATCGAGATCACGTCGAAGCGCGCGCCCTTGAGCACCTGGTTGATGGTCGGCGTCACGACGGCATTGACCGAGTCCTGGGTCAGCACCCGGGAGGAGAGCTCGAGGACCTTGTTGCGCAGGTCGTCCACCTGGCTGGCATCCACCTGCCGTACAAAGTAGCCGATGCTGCCCGCCAGGCCGAAGATGAGCGGCGGCAGGGAGAGGATGGCGAAGAACGCGGCCTCGCCGGCGAGACCCGTCACCCGGTGGCGCATGCAGGAGCCGACGGTGGACGTGACCAGCCGCCAGACGGTGCTGCCCAGAGCTGCCGGCCACGAGCGGGGAGCCGTCGCGGGCTCG
>JBBQKY010000236.1:0-2853 GCA_038327385.1 Propionibacteriales bacterium | reverse complement strand
CGCTCGTCAGGTCGACCATGAGCGTCACCGACCACGAGCACCCCATCGACCCCGAGCGGGTGGCGCACGCGAGGAGCCGGTTGCCCGACAGCGGCGACACCGCCCGGCTCACCGGCCTGCTGAGCCTGATGGCGGACCCGGTGCGGCTCCGATTGATCTACGCGCTCGACATCGTCGAGGAGCTGTGCGTGGGTGACCTGGCGCTGGCACTGGAGGTGAGCGAGGACTCCGTCTCCTACGCGCTGCGTCTGCTGCGCACGTCCGGTCTCGTGGTCACCCGCAAGAGCGGGCGAGTGGTGTTCAACCGGCTGGCCGACGACTTCCCGGCGCCGTTGCGGGACCACTGTCTACGCTCGCTCGTCGCGCTGACCCACACGACCGACGAGTAAGAGGCTGCAACCAAGTGGTTGTTGCATATCTCTCGCAACAGCACTAGCGTTCGGGGAGACCTCGAAGGGGGCTCCATGGCAGCCATCACGATCTCCGCGCCTTCGCGCCTGTCGCGCGCCCGGCAGGCGCTCAGTCCCCGGGAGTGGGCCTCGTTGTCGGGGATGGGGCTGTTCGTGCTCCTCCTCCACGTGGTCGGATGGGGAGTCCTGGCCGCGATCGTCGCGCCACGGCATTTTCAGGTCAGCTCCACCCAGGTCTTCGGCGTGGGTCTCGGGCTCACGGCGTACACCCTCGGTATGCGGCACGCCTTCGACGCCGACCACATCGCTGCGATCGACAACACGACCCGCAAGCTGATGAGCGAGGGCAAGCGTCCGCTGTCGGTCGGTTTCTGGTTCTCCCTCGGGCACTCCTCGATCGTCTTCGGGCTCTGCATCCTGCTGGCCGCCGGCGTCCGCGCCCTTGCCGGGCAGGTTGAGTCCGACTCCTCCTCGCTGCACAACGTGCTCGGCCTCGTCGGCACCAGCGTCTCCGGCGTGTTCCTCTACATCATCGGCATCATCAACCTCGTGATCCTGGTCGGCATCGTCAAGGTCTTCCGCGCGATGAGGCACGGTGAGTACGACGAGCAGGCGCTCGAGGAGCAGCTCAACAACCGCGGCTTCATGAACCGGATCCTCAGTGGCGTGACGAGGACCGTGACAAAGCCCTGGCAGATGTACCCGGTCGGCTTGTTGTTCGGGCTCGGATTCGACACCGCAACGGAGGTGAGCCTGCTGGTGCTGGCCGGTGGTGCGGCGGCCTTCGCCCTCCCCTGGTACGCGATCCTGACGCTGCCCGTCCTGTTCGCGGCGGGGATGAGCCTGCTCGACTCCATCGACGGCTGCTTCATGAACTTCGCCTACGGCTGGGCGTTCTCCAAGCCCGTCCGCAAGGTTTACTACAACATCACGATCACCGCCCTATCGGTCGCGGTGGCGCTGATCATCGGCACCATCGAGCTGATCTCGATCCTGGTGGAGAAGCTCAACATCACCAGCGGGCCACTCGCCACGATCGGCGGCCTCGACCTCAACCTGGTGGGCTACGCCATCGTCACCATGTTCGTCCTCACCTGGGTGGTCGCGCTGGCCGTCTGGCGGTTCGCCCACATCGAGGAGAAGTGGACGGCCGGGCTGATGAGCGCCGCCGGCGACGAGATTTAGCAGCGGCGCAGCACGGACTCACGGACTGCCGGCGTCTCGTACGCAGCGCGTCGCCCAGGGGCGGGCCTCGAGCCGGTCCGGGCTGATGTCCTGCCCGCAGACGTCACACGTGCCATAGCTCCCGTCGGCCAGCTTGGCCTCCGCCCGCTGCACCTCGGCCAGCATCGTCGTCAGGTTGTCGTGAGCCGACACGTCGGCCAGCCGGTCGACCGCCTGGCTGGTCCCCTCACCGATGCGTTTGCCGAAAGAGATGCTGCCCTGGTCGCCTGGCGGCTCGATCAGCCGCGCCAGCTGCATCTCCAGCTGCTCGCGCTTCTCGGCCAGGATCGCTGCAGTGTGCGGTGTCATCTCCCTCATGGTGGCAGAACATGGTCGGCAAGCCTGCACACTGGAGCGATGAACGTGGGCCTTCGCCTGGACCGGCGGGGATTCCTGGTCCTCGGCGCTGCTCTGGTGGCGGCTCCCGGCTGCGACGCCTCGCCGGGGGCCGACGGTCCCTCCGGGGCTCGCCCGACTCGTCCTCAACCGCCGTACCCCACGTCGACCGGGGGCAGCTCGGCCACCCCGCCGCCGTCGTCGACGGGCCCCGGACGGCTGCCCGCGGTCACCCAATGGGCGCCGAACCGGTCCGACGTGCTGCCTGCCGTCAAGGCGCAGGCGGCCTGGGTGGTCGAGGCCCTCGGCTCGTGGGCTGCCGGCGACGAAGGACGCGCCGCGGCCGCGCTGCGGCTCCGCGCCCTGGGCCAGGACGAGGCGCTGGCCGGGCACGCGCGCGCGCTGCTGGGGCCGGCGCGCGAAGCCGCCCTGCGGGTGGTCGACGCGCAGTACGGCGGGATCGTGCCGGGCAGCACAAGCGTGCTGGTGGTGTGCCGACAGTGGCTCGGCACTGCCGGTGGCGCCGTCCGGCCGGGCGGCACGACGGTCGACGTACGTCTCGAAGCCGCCAGGCCGCACTGGCGGGTCACCGAGCTACATCCGGCGGAGCCCGGACCGCCATCCTCGCCCGTGTCGTCGCTGGCGCGCGAGGTGCTGAGGGCCGACCGGATCGAGCTCCCGCCGGCGGCCCGGGCGGACGTGTTGTCCGGACAGGTTCACGACACGGTGCTGAGGGCACTTGTGCGGTTGTCCACGTCGTACCGCATCGGGGTCAGCGTGGTGCGCTCCGGCCATCCCCTTCATGTCTTCGGCACGACCAGGCTCAGCGACCACCCGCAGGGACGGGCCTTCGACACGTTCCGGATCGACGGCCGGCTCGTCG
>JBBQKY010000235.1:0-2986 GCA_038327385.1 Propionibacteriales bacterium | reverse complement strand
CTTTTGGAGAACCAAGGCCTCGATGTGATCGCCGACGCTGACGACTTCGTTGGGGTCGACGTCGTGCTTGATGGAGAGTTCGCGGGACGGGATGACACCTTCGGTCTTGTAGCCGATGTCGAGCAGGACCTCGTCGCGGTCCACCTTGACGATGATGCCGTCAACGATGTCTCCGTCGTCGAAATACTTGATGGTGGCGTCGATGGCGGCGAGGAAGTCCTCTGCCGATCCGATGTCGTTGATCGCTACTTGCGGGGTCTCCGGGGCGGCTGGAGGGGCCTGGACGCTGCTCGTCATAGAAATGTGGAACTCCGTTAGGTGGACGTCGTCGTGCGTGCACGCCAAAGGCCCTTGGATCGCGTCCCAACCGAGTGACGCCGGGCCGGAGTCGGCCAGGTCGATAGAGGTACGAGCACAAGCCTGCTCTGTCTGAGGTCATGCAGGCCCAAAGCGCAACTCTCAGAATACGGCGTCCGCGCGTCAGCGAGCAACCTGACCGCCCTTCGCCCCCGACCATCCGAGACTTCCGGCCCGACCATCCGAGACGTGGTACGACGGTCGACTGGCCGGCGACTGCCACGAGGTGCGACCGCTCGCGCCTGAGCCGCCGCCGAGAGTCGCCTGTCAGGCCCGACGGGGCGCTGGTGGCGCCACGCGTGGGGTCGCCCACGGCCAGGCGTCGAGGTCGCCGGCGCGAGCCTGCGCGAGCAGCAGCTCGTCCGCAAGCTGCTGCACCGGACCCGGTCGAGGGCGACTGGCGAGCTCGATCAGCGCCCACAGATCCGCGGCACGCGCCAGCCGAAGGTGTCGAGCCGCGTCACCCTCCCGAACCCCGGCGAGGCCGGCCAGTAGCGGCTCGACCAGTCCCGAGTCGCGCTCGAACCGGCAGAGGTTGCCGAGGTCGGTGTACCGCGACCCGGCATGCGCGAACTCCCAGTCGAGAAGCGCCACGATCCGCGACGTGGGGAGGTCGACAAGGATATTCTTCGGGTTGACATCGCTGTGCACCAGAACGGCGCGCGCCGGGTGGTGTTCGGCTTCGTGTGCCTGCAGGTCCGCTGCCAGGTCGGCAAGGGAGAGCAGCGCCTCCCAGTCCGGAACCGCCCATGCCGCCAGCCGGCCCCTGCCGCGAACGTGTTCAGCCCAATCCCGCAGGTCACCCGGCAGCTCCGCCGCCGACAAGGCGAGGTCGGCATCGGCGAACGCCGCGAAGCGTAGGAACGGGATGCCGCCCAGCGCGTTCAACAGGTCCGACAGGCTCTGCCCAAGCCGCTCGAGGTCGAGGGTGCTCGACCCCTCGGCCAGCGCCAGGTCGAGACGGGTGCCCGCGACGTACTCGGTGACCAACACCGCGGGAGTGCCGTCGGTCGGATGCCGTAGCTCGAGAACCTCCGGGACCGGGACCAACCCGCGCACGAGTCGCAGCAGGCTGGCATCGATGGCTGCCCTCGCAGGGTCCCGGGCGTAGATGCGCACCACCACCTGGTCCGGCGGACCCCCGCCCAGGTAGGTCTCACCGCTGTATCCGCCCTCCAGGGGCTCCAGCCGTGCGCCGTTTTGGCCCGGAAGCCTCGGATGGTTGGCCCGGAAGCCTCGGATGGTCATAGGACGGCGGGGCGTTGGTAGCGGCCGCGTCGGTGGACCAGCGGGTCGGTCTCGGCCACGATCTCGACGTGCTCGATGACTGCATCGGCCAGCACCGACCAGCCCACGGCGGTCATCTCCCCCTCGACGAGGCGCAGCCCCGCCCAGACGGCGACGCCCCGCAGCAGCGGCCCCCACTCCGAGGCGCTCCACTCCCCCAGCCGGAAGGCTCCACCGGGTGCCGGACTCACGCCGCCGAAGGCGTCGGCGAGCTCGCGATGCTCCCAGCTGAGCAGGTGCATGACCGCGGTGCGGGTCTCGGCGAACCGCTCGGCGAAAGTCGAGTCGGGGTCGAGCAGCGCGAGCGCATGGCCGGGATCCCCGGTGGCGACCATCCGCGACGAGACCGTCAGCCCCGCCCGTGACCGCTGCAGATCACCTGTGGTCCACAGCGTCACGGTTCCCCCGAGACGGCCGCGGAGCCGTCGCACCGGGTCGCGGTCGGGCAGCGCGTCCTGGAACGGGTGCTCGGGGTGGATCGTCAACGCGTCAGCTTCGGCAGGACGTCGGAGCCGAAGACCTCGAGCCACTCCGTCTGGTTGCGGCCGACGTTGTGCAGGTAGACGTTCGTGAAGCCGATGTCGAGGAAGCGCTGGATCTCTGCCCGGTGCTGGTCCGGGTCCGCGGAGATCACCATCCGGCCGGCGAAGTCCTCCGGCCGCACCAGGGCCGCCATCTGCGCGAAGTCGTGCGGCGACCGCACGTCCTGCTTGGCGAACTTCATGCCACCGTTGGGCCACTGCTCCATCGCGTTCTCCAGCGCCTCCTCGTCCGTGGGCGCCCAGGACAGGTGCAGCTGGAGCAGCTTCGGCATCGCGTCCGGGTCCTTGCCCGCCGAGCGAGCGCCTTCCTCGAACTTGGCCAGCACCGAGGCGACCTTCTCGGTGGTGGCGCCGGGCGTGATGATCCCGTCGCAGCGGGCGCCGGTCTTCTTCGCGGTGATCGGCCCAGCGGTGGCGATGTAGATCGGGGGTGGTGGGTCGGTCAGCGTCCACAGCCGGGTCGAGTGCATCTTGAAATAGCTGCCGTCGTGCTTGACGTCCTTGCCGGCGAAGAGCTTCTGCATCAGCTCCACCGCCTCGAACATCATGGCGATCCGCTCGGGAGCCTCCGGCCAGTATCCGCCGAACACCTGCTCGTTGAGGGCCTCGCCGGAGCCGAGCCCGAGCCAGCTGCGTCCCGGATACATGGCTTCCAGGGTGGCCGCCGCCTGGGCGACGACCGCCGGGTGGTGACGGAACGACGGGCAGGTGACGCCCGGGCCGAGATCTCCGGTCGTCCGCTGTCCGGTGGCCGACAGGACGTTCCAGACGTACGACGCCTGACCCTGCGCGGGTACCCA
>JBBQKY010000234.1:0-3050 GCA_038327385.1 Propionibacteriales bacterium | reverse complement strand
AGCCTCCATCCAACTGCTGCCATTGGTTGTAGACCTGTCCGTCCGTCCCGATCGCGAAGAGTTCGAGCCTGCCATCGGCGTTCCGACCCACGACCAGCGAGGTATCTCCTCAATCCGTCGCGGCCGGGGATGTCGCGGGCGATCGAGGGCCGAGGAATGGACGGGCGAAGGCTGCGCGAAGCTGGCGAAGTGAGATGAGCGGCAGGGTTGGCAGAGGCGGGGAGTGGACGTAAGCTGAGACCAACCATCGGTGGTGGAGCGAGATGGCGGAGCGACCCGTCCCCGAAGCCATAGCGCAGCTCGACCTGGCGTCGATCGCGGATGTGGGAACGCGGGAGGCGATCCTGGCGCTGCTGACGGTGGTCGAAGAGCTGGTGGCGGAGAACCAGGCACTGCGGACCGAGAACCAGCACCTGCGGGATGAGCTGACGCGGCTGAAGGGCGGGCAAGGGCGGCCAAAGATCCCGCCAGGGAAGGCGGTGGGTGGGTCGACGGACTACTCGTCGGAGCAGGAGCGGCGGACGACCCCCAAGCCGTGGCAGAAGCGCGGCAAGCAGGATCGGGTGCAGATCGACCGGACCGAGCGGGTGACGGTTGATCCGGCGACGTTGCCGTCCGATGCTGAGTTCAAAGGCTATGAGACGGTCGTGGTCCAGGATCTGGTGCTGCGGACCGACACGATCGCGTTCGAGCTGGCGGTGTGGTACTCACCGTCGGAGCGGCGGAGCTATCGAGCCCAGCGACCGGCCGGGTATGAGGGGACGTTCGGACCGCACCTGCGAACGGTGATGCTGACGCTGGCGTACAGCGGGGGGATGAGCGAGACCAAGATCCACGAGCTGGTCGAGGACCACGGGATCGTGATCTCGGCCGGAACGGTCTCGAACCTGCTGACGGAAAGTCGGGTGGCCTTCGAGACGGAAGCCCGGGAGGTGCGCAAAGCCGGGCTTGGGAGCACCCCATTCCAGCACATCGACGACACGAGCACGAAGGTCGATGGGGAGGCCCAGTACTGCCAGATCGTGTGCAACCCGCTGTATACGGCGTACCAGACGACGCCGAGGAAGGATCGACGGACCATCATTGAGGTGCTGCGCGGCGGTCGGCCGCCGGTGTACCGGTTCGATCGTGAAGCCGACCGCCATCTGGTGTTTCTGGGGTTGTCGGACGCGGCGCGCGCCAGGCTGACAACGATCCCGCGCGAGCAGGAGTTGGACGAGGCGACCCTGACGGCACTCCTGGCGGGACCAGCGCTCAAGCTGGGACCCAGGCAGCAGGAGCAGGTGCGCGAGGCGCTGGCGCTTGCGGCGTACCTCGCCGATCCGGACTGGCCGGTCGTCCGAACCCTGGTGTGCGATGATGCGCCGCAGTTCCGGGCCATCACCGCGGAGCTCGCGCTCTGCTGGATCCACGAGGGCCGGCACTTCAAGAAGCTAACCCCCTACCTGCCCCAGCATCAGGCCGCCCTCGCCACCATCCTGACCCGGTTCTGGGACTACTACCGGGATCTGCTGGCCTACCGTGAGCAGCCGACCCCCGAGGATCGTGCTCGTCTGGACGCCGGCTTCGACACCCTGTTCGGGACCGTCACCGGCTACCAGCCCCTCGATCAACGCCTGGCCCTGACCCTCGACAAGAAGCCGGAGCTGCTGCTGGTCCTTGAGCATCCCGAACTGCCACGCCACAACAACCCGGCGGAGCTCGGCGCCCGCCAACGCGTCCGCAAGCGCGACGTCAGCTTCGGTCCGCGCAGTCCGGCCGGCTTAGCTGCCTGGGACACCTTCATGACCCTCGCCGCCACCACCCGCAAGCTCGGTGTCGATTTCGCTGCCTACCTGCGTGACCGCTTCACTCAGGCCGGCCAGGTTCCGCCCCTCGCCGACCTCATCACCGCCCGCGCGCCTCAGCTTGCTCTCGGCCCTTCCTGACTCACCCAGGGCCGCTAATACCGTTCCTGCAAGGCCCGGCCGTATAATTTGCGGAGCAGGGAGACGAGAGGGACGGATGGCACGGCGGGGACGAAAATTGGGGATCGCGTGGGCGGCCGAGGATGACGCGGCGAGTCTGCAGGCACGGTATCGGCGCGAAGGTCGGGTGGACGTGCGCCCGCGTCTGCATGGACTGTGGCTGGTGCGGACCGGTCGGACTACGCGCGAGGTGGCCGAGGTGCTCGGCGTGCATCAGAGGACGGTGCAGCAGTGGCTGGCCTGGTATCGGAGCGGCGGCCTGGCGGCCCTCGGCGGGCACCATGCCGGTGGCCAGGGGGCGCCGTCGTTCTTGACCGTCGAGCAGCGGTCGGCCCTGGCCGACGAGGTCGCCACCGGGCGGTTCCACACCGCGGCAGAGATCCGGCGGTGGGTCCAGGAGCAGTGGGGCGTCACCTATACCGAGGGCGGGATGTACGCGTTGCTCGGGCGGCTGCACTGTGCGCCAAAGGTACCCCGTCCGATCCATGAGAAAGCGGACCACCTCGCGCAGGCGCGGTGGAAAAAGGGGGGCTCGCCGCGGCCCTTGACGCGGTCGGCCTGACCCAGGGAAGTCGAATCGGCTTCGCCGACGAGCTGCGCCTGGGCTTGCGGGGCACGACCCGGCGGGTCTGGGGGCGGCGCGGGATCAAGGTCCGACAGCGGTTGCAACTCAAGTACGAATGGCGGTACCTGTTCGCGGCGGTCGATGGACAGAGCGGGCGGATCTGGTGGGATTGGATGTCGTCGATGAAAGCCGAGGCGCTCTGGCCGGTGCTCGCCGGGCTCGAGCCGATGGATGTGCTCGACGGGCTGGTTTGGGACAACGCCCCCAGTCACCGCGACGCCGATATCCGCGACCTGAACCTGGCCCTGGTCGGCCTGCCGCCCTACAGTCCGGAGCTGAACCCGGCCGAGCGGCTGTTCGAAGAACTCCGACGCCAGGTCGAAGGCCGAGTCTACGCGACCCTCGACGATAAGGCCGCGGTCATCCAGGTGTACCTCGAAGCACTCGACGCCGACCCGCCACGGGTCCGTCGTCTGTGCGGTTGGGATTGGATCAACGCCGCCATCGCCACCCTCCCA
>JBBQKY010000233.1:0-3073 GCA_038327385.1 Propionibacteriales bacterium | reverse complement strand
GCCGATGAGGCGACGCTCGGCCCGCTCGAGGAGTTCCGGGCGTCGCTGCGGTCGAAGCCGGGCGAGTGGTACGTCGTCCACACGTACTCCGGGATGGAGAACCGGGTCAAGACCAACCTGGAGAACCGCACGAACTCCCTCAACATGGAGGACTTCATCTACGAGATCCACGTGCCGCAGGAGGAGGTCGCCGAGATCAAGAACGGGCAGCGCAAGATGGTCCGGCGCACCGTGCTCCCCGGCTATGTCCTGGTGCGCATGGAGCTGACCGACGAGTCCTGGTCGGCAGTGCGTCATACCCCCTCGGTCACCGGCTTCGTCGGGCACAGCCACCAACCCGTGCCGCTGAGCCTGCAGGAAGTGGAGGACATGCTGGCCCCGTCCATTGTCGCTGCAGCGGCCGGACCGGACGCCCCCCAGCAGAAGAAGGTCGAGTTCGCCGACTTCTACGACGGTGACTCCGTGATGGTCGTCGACGGGCCGTTCGCCACCCTCCATGCCACCATCACCGAGATCAACCTGGACGCCCAACGCGTCAAGGCGCTCGTCGAGATCTTCGGTCGGGAGACTCCCGTCGAGCTCAGCTTCAGCCAGATCCAGAAGTCGTAGCAGCGCCACCACCACCGCCAACCATCAGTCACCACACGCTGAAAAGGTTCATATCATGCCCCCCAGGAAGAAGTTCGCCGCACTCGTCAAGGTGCAGCTGAACGCCGGTGCTGCGACTCCGGCGCCGCCCGTCGGCACGGCGCTCGGCCCGCACGGCGTCAACATCATGGAGTTCTGCAAGGCCTACAACGCCGCGACCGAGTCGATGCGCGGCAACGTGATCCCGGTCGAGATCACGATCTACGAGGACCGCAGCTTCACGTTCATCACCAAGACCCCACCGGCCGCCGAGCTGATCAAGAAGGCGGCTGGGCTCGCCAAGGGCTCGAGCGTCCCGCACAAGGAGAAGGTGGGCCGGATCAGCAAGGACCAGGTGCGCGAGATCGCCACCACCAAGCTGCCCGACCTCAACGCCAACGACGTCGACCAGGCGATGAAGATCATCGAGGGCACCGCGCGCTCGATGGGCGTCACCGTCAGCAGCTGAGCGGCGTACATCCGCACGACACCAAGAATCACGTGGCAGGGCCGCGCTGGCCCGTCCGACCACATCTGACCGTGCTCCTCGGAGCGGCAACGAAGGGATCAGCCCATGCAGCGCAGCAAGGCATACAGGGCGGCAGCGGCGAAGATCGACGAGACCGCGGTGTACTCCCCGCTGGATGCGATCAAGCTCGTCGTCGACGCGAAGGCGACGAAGTTCGACCCCACCGTCGACGTCGCGATGCGGCTCGGGGTGGACCCCCGAAAGGCCGACCAGATGGTGCGCGGCACAGTCAATCTGCCGCATGGCACCGGGAAGACGGCGCGGGTGCTGGTCTTTGCCAACGGTGACAAGGCAGAGGAGGCTCGCGCAGCGGGCGCCGACATCGTGGGGAGTGACGAGCTCATCGACCGGGTCAATGGCGGGTGGCTCGACTTCGACGCTGTCGTGGCGACACCCGACATGATGGGCAAGGTAGGCCGACTCGGCCGCGTGCTCGGTCCTCGCGGCCTGATGCCGAACCCCAAGACGGGCACGGTCACTCCTGACGTGACCCGCGCGGTCACGGACATCAAGGGCGGCAAGATCGAGTTCCGGGTCGACCGTCATGCCAACGTGCACTTCATCATCGGCAAAGCCTCGTTCAGCCCGGTGCAGCTCGCCGAGAACTACGGTGCGGCGCTCGACGAGGTGCTGCGGTTGAAGCCGTCCAGCTCGAAGGGCCGCTACCTACGGAAGGTCACGTTCTCCTCGACCATGGGTCCCGGCGTGCCGGTCGACCCCAACCGCACGAGGCGCGTCGCTGACGAAGACGGCGTCGACACCTGACCCGCAGATGCTTGGGGGCTGGACGCTCAGGAGGCGTCGGGAAGCTCCTGGTGCAGCTTGAACGGCGCGCCAGTCGGGTCTTTCAGGTCGGCGATCCGGCCGAAGGGGGTGTCCTCAGCGGGTCGTACGACGGAGCCGCCCAGGCCGACGAGCTTCTCTACCGATGCGTCGATGTCATCGACGCTGAAGTACACCGCCCAGTGGGACGGCACCTCGTCGGGAAGGAAGGCGGCGGAGTCCATCAGGCCGGCCACCGTCTCGCCGTCGACCTGCGCGGTGTAGTAGCGGAAGTCGTCGGTGTCCGAGGTCTTGTCGTACTGCCAGCCGAACACCGTTGCGTAGAAGGCTGTCGACTTGGCGAAGTCCTTGCTGTGATGCTCGTCCCACGTAACGGAGCCGGGCTCGTTGTACCGGCCGAAGCCGGTGTGCGAACCGGACTGCCACAGGCCGAAGACTGCCCCGACGGGGTCAGCGACGATCGCCATCGATCCGAAGCGGGCCACGTGCATCGGCTGCTGGATCACCCGCCCGCCCTCACTGGTGACGGCCGAGGCGGTCGCGTCGATGTCGGTGGTCGAGATGTAGGTGGTCCATCCGTCCGGGGCGGGCATCTCCTCGGTGTTGCGCATCATGCCGCCGACTCCCTGGCCGCCCGACGTGAAGCTCACGTAGCCGCCGAACTCCTCCTCACCTCCTTCGGCTGACCAGCCGAAGAGCTCGCCGTAGAAGGATTTCGCCAGGTCGGGGTCGGACGTGAGCAGGTCGACCCAGCAGGGCGTACCGGGCGCGAACGGGGTGTCGCGGGTAGTCATGTGATCTCCGGAGGTTCTCGTGCGGTTGGGTCCCGACGGTGCGGACGGCATCAACCTATCGGTGCTCGGGTGTCCCCTGCCAGCCTCCGGGCGGGGGCATTCCGACGGAGGTCACGAGAACGACCGCCGTCCCCGCCTCGTCCGAGGCGTCGAGGTCGATCTCCGCGTCGATGCCCCAGTCGTGGTCGCCGCTCGGGTCGTGGAGGATCTGGCGGACCCGCCAGGAGCGCCCGCCGGTAGCCTGCCGGGTGTCGTGCTCGGTGTGCACGATCAGCAGGCCGGGACCTCGCGCATCGGCATCCGTTCGGATCTCGTCGTGCTCCTGCCAGTACGGCGACAT
>JBBQKY010000232.1:0-3080 GCA_038327385.1 Propionibacteriales bacterium | reverse complement strand
GGTGGCCGCTCTGGGTCATATCTTCCCGCAGGGCCACTACCCGTTCCCTCGGCAAGCACTGTTCGAGCGCTGGACGATCGAGCTTGGCGACCCGGCCGTTCACGTCTATGTCACGACCGACGAAGCCGGTCTCGTCAACGGTTTTGCTGCAAGCCGAGGCATTGAGCTACTCCACTTCGGCACCGCGGTCAACACCTGGGGCACCGGGCTCGCTCGCCAAGTTCATGACGCACTCGTCGATGCCATGGCTCGGACCTCACCTTCGGGAGCTGAGTACCTTCGCCTGCGGGTCTTTGCAGAGAACCGCCGAGCTCGGCGCTTCTACGAGAACCTCGGCTGGCACTCAACAGGGAAGCGCACGGAGACGACGTTCGAGCCGCATCCGGTTCTGATCGAATATCTCCGGCCACTCGGGCCCAGTTCGTAGCCAAGACACTCGGCCCCGTTGCGGCTGTCGAACAGCGCGATGACGGCATTGCGGGTCACTGTCGCGGTCGTGAACAACGCCGCCGCCAGCCGGCTGCGCCACGACTAGTGACCGCCGACCAGCGGAGCCAGCGCGGCGGCGACGACGCTTTGCCGCCCCGTGATCGACTCCTCGTGGTCGGCGACAGTCATCGCCCGCAGACCGGCGTTGATTCCCAGCCAGCGAAGGGGTTCCGGCTCCCACGGCGGAGACTTGTGATTGACCCATGGCAGGGTGGTGAGCTCGGACGCCTGCCCGGTGACCAGGTCGGCGAGGGTGCGACCCGCGAGGTTCGTCGTACTCACGCCGTCTCCGACATAGCCGCCCGCCCAGCCGATGCCGGTGCGGACGTCGTAGCCCACGGAGGCCATCCAGTCCCGGGCGATGCCGAGCGGTCCACCCCAGGAGTGCGTGAAGGCACATCCCTCAACTGCTGGGAACAACTCGGCCAAGGTCTCGCGCAGAGCCGAGAACACCCGCTCTTCGGTGTCGAACTCCGGTTTGACGGCCGATCGGAAGTGGTACGGCGCTCCCCGGCCACCGAAGACGATCCGGTCGTCGGCCGATCGCTGCCCGTAGATGATCAGGTGGCGGTGGTCGGTGAACGTGGGACCGTCGGTCAGGCCGATCTCGTCCCACACCGCCTCCGGCAGCGGCTCCGTCGCGACGATCAGCGAGTAGACGGGGGCAACGGCACGATGCATGCCATGCAGGCCCGGGGTGAAACCCTCGGTGGCCCTGATGACGGCGCCGGCCCGCACCTGACCCCGAGCGGTCCTCACGAGGCTGGGCTCGATCGACTCGGCGGCAGTCTGCTCGTAGATCGTCCCGCCCAGACGCTCGACCGCGTGGGCCAGGCCTCTGGCCAGCCTGGCCGGGTGGATCCTTGCGCAGTGCGGCGTGTACGTCGCGCCGAGGACGCCAGCCGCCCGTGCGTGCGTCTGCGCTTCTTGCGCCGTGAGCAGCCGCAGGTCGAGCTCCGGGATCCCGTCAGCACGCGCGGCCGCGACCTCGCGACGGGCTCGGGCGAGCTGGCTCTTGCTCCGGGCGAAGCTGATCGTCCCGCCTTTGTGGAAGTGACAGTCGATGCCCTCGCGGACGGTCACGGCCGCTATCTCGTCGATGGTCGCCTGCATCGCGCCGGACAGGCGGCGAGCTCCGTCGGTCGATGAGCCGGGCAGCTTGGCCAGCTTCGCGGGCGACGTCGGGAAGAGGGCCGACGCCCAGCCCCCGTTCCGCCCGGATGCCCCAAAGCCGGCGATCTGGCTCTCCAGGACGACGACTCGCAGGGACGGGTCGGTGCGCAGCAGGTAGTACGCCGTCCACAAGCCGGTGAAACCGGCTCCCACGACGGCTACGTCGCAGTCGACTGAGGACGGTAGCGCGGCACGTGGGGTCAGGTCGTCGCCGCACGTCTCATGCCACAGCGATAGAGCTTCGGGCCTCACCGCACGCCCCACGAGTAGGTCTGCTTGTGCAGCTTCAGGTAGACGAACGTCTCGGTGGACTGGACGCCGGCTACCGCGCGGATTCGCTTGGAGAGCAGCTCCAGGAGATGGTCGTCACTCTCGCAGACGACCTCCACCATGATGTCGAACGACCCGGCGGTGATGATGACGTAGTCCACCTCGGGCATCTCCGCGAGCTCGTCGGCGATCGGCTCGATCTGGCCCTCGGCATGGATTCCGATCAGGGCCTGCCGGGCGAAACCGAGCTGCAGCGGGTTCGTGACGGCGACGATCTGCACCACGCCGTTGGACAGTAGGCGCTGCACCCGTTGTCGTACCGCCGCCTCGGACAGCCCGACCGCCTTTCCGATCGAGGCGTAGGGCATCCGCCCGTCCCGCTGAAGCTGCTCGATGATGGCCTTGGAGACGTCGTCGATGTGGGCGTGCGGGAGGTCATGGTGCGTGGACACGGTTGTCATTGTGGTGGTGTCCGGCCTTCGGGGGCAAGAGCTGAGCCCAGGACTTCGTCGCAGCACACGGGTGATTCCACGAAATCGCTTGTCACGGGGTACCGCGGCTGACGGGTCCGGCCTCCCCGCGACCGACCCGCCGAAGATCCGACGTACGAGCTGTCGGAGCAGTCTGTACGTCGAAACCTTCCACGGGTCGCCCAACCGCCGTCATCGCGGGATGCGCCGAAGCCGCTAGATCAGGGCGCCGGCCTCGGTGAGGACGACGCGAAGGATCTGCTCCATCTCGTCGAAGTGCTCCTGGTCGCAGATCAGCGGCGGGGAGAGCTGCACGACCGGGTCGCCGCGGTCGTCGGCGCGGCAGTAGAGACCCGCGTTGTAGAGCGCCTTGGACAGGAAGCCACGCAGCAGTCGCTCGGACTCGTCGTCGTTGAACGTCTCCTTCGTCGACTTGTCCTTGACCAGCTCGATGCCGTAGAAGAAGCCGTCTCCCCGCACATTGCCCACGATCGGGAGGTCCTGGAGCTTCTCGATGGTGGCGCGGAAGGCGTCCTGGGTGTCGAGGACGTGCTGGTTGATCCCCTCGCGCTCGAAGATGTCGAGGTTGGCCATCGCCACTGCCGTCGACACGGGGTGCCCGCCGAACGTGTACCCGTGGTAGAAGGTCGTGTTGCCCTTGCTGAACGGCTCGAACAG
>JBBQKY010000231.1:0-3124 GCA_038327385.1 Propionibacteriales bacterium | reverse complement strand
GCCTACGCCATCATCGGCGCCGCCGCCATGATCGGCGCCGCGATGCAGGCACCGCTGGCCGCGCTCGCGCTGGTCCTGGAGCTCACCCACAGCGGCTTCGCACTCATGATCCCGATGATGGCCGCCACCATGATCGCTACGGCCACCTCCCGCTACATCGACGGCTACTCCATCTACTCCGCGCGCCTGCCCGCGGAGTAGATGGGAACCTCCCTGCCCAACGGCGGGCAGATGCTGCGCTTGTGATCTAGGCCGCTTGTGGATACGGTCGGATGTCCGGACAATAAATCGGAGGGAGGCTGATCATGGCGGCCAGCATCAAGCACAGGATCGTCATCGTCGGCGGAGGCAGCGCCGGAATCAGCGTGGCCGCCCGCCTGCGTCGGAGCGGCGAGTCGGACGTCGCGGTGATCGACCCGGCGGTGACGCACTACTACTAGCCACTGTGGACACTGGTAGGCGGCGGCTGTGCGCCGGTGGAGGAGAGCGCCCGCCCGCAGGCCAAAGCCACGCCGCAAGGAGTGGCCTGGCTCCAGCAGGCGGCGGAGACGATCGACCCGGAGGCCAAGGAGATCACCCTCGACGATGGGTCGACCGTGGGTTACGACTACCTGGTGATGTGCCCCGGGATCCAGCTGGACTGGGGCAAAATCGTCGGTCTCGGTCAGACCCTGGGCCGGGAGGGGGTTTCGAGCAACTACGGCTACGAGCTCGCCCCGGCGATGTGGAAGTTCATCCGCGATACCCGATCGGGCACCGCCGTGTTCACCATGCCGGCCGGACCGATCAAGTGCGCCGGAGCGCCGCAGAAGATCGCGTACCTGGCTGCGGACTACTGGCGTGAGCAGGGTGTCCTCAATAAGATCGACATCCATCTCGTGCTGCCGACACCCGCCATGTTCGGGGTCAAGGAGTTCTCCAACATCCTGGTGGGAGTCGCCCGGCGCTACGGCATCACCGTGCACTTCCAGAGCGAGGCCATCCAGATCAACCCGGACACCCGTGAGATCACCGTGGCGGACCGGGCGAACGAGACTGAGATCGCGCTGCCCTACGACGTGCTCCACGTCGTGCCCCCCCAGAGCGCCCCGGACTGGGTAAAGAAGACCGCGCTCGCCGACCCGGCCTGTCCCGCCGGTTATGTCGAGATTGACAAACACACCATGCAGCACACGCGGTTTGGAAACGTGTTCTCCCTCGGCGACGCCGGCTCCAGCCCAAACTCCAAGACCGGCGCTGCGATCCGCAAGCAGGCGCCGGTGGTGGTCCGAAACCTGCTCGACGTCATGGCGGGGCGTCCGCCGAGCGCACGCTACGACGGGTATGCCTCCCGCCCGCTGACGACCTCGCGCCACACCGTGCTGCTCGCCGAGTTCGACTACACCATGAAGCCGACGCCCTCAATTCCCTACATCGACACCATCAAGGAGCGGCGGGACATGTGGTACCTCAAGCGCTACGGCCTGCCTGCGCTGTACTGGAACCTCATGCTCAAGGGCCTGGCGTAGCGACCCAGGCCGGTCTGCGCTGACCGGGGCGCTTCCGCGTTCACGCAGAGTGCCTATCCTTTGGCCGCGACCGGCGGGGAAGCGGGGGCCGTGGGTTGTTGCAGGAGGCTGCCCTGCACGCTGCCCTGCACGCTGCCGTGCGCGGTGCGGACCGCCACCACGACCCAGGCGGTGACCAGTCCGACGTAGGCGACCATCGCGGCCCACCGGAAGGCGGGCAGGCCGGTGTGCAGCGCGAGACCCGTGGTGCCGGTGACGAAGGTGCCGACGGGGAAGGTGAAGCTCCACCAGGTGAGGGCGAATGGCAGCCGGCGTCGGATCGTGCGGACGGTCAGGGCCGTGGCGAGACTGACCCACAGGACGGCGAAGCCCCAGACGGGGACCCCGTAGAGCACGGCGAAGAGGTTCATCGCCGACGCCAGCTGGTGGTCCACCGCGAGGTAGGCGGTAGAGCCGAGCAGGCTGGCGGCGGTGATGGACTGGCCGAGCGGACCGAGGACGATCCACAGCGTGGGCACCCGCGCGGTGCCCGACGAGCCGTGGTGGGCGAGCCTGCTCCAGATCATCGTGATGATGATCAACGAGGCGATCAGGCTCAAGCCGAACATCGCGTAACAGCCGTAGAGCAGGGTCGCCCGGGCCGAGCCGGCAGATGCGTAAGGAATCAGCAGCGCTCCGGTGGCCGCCGACACCATCGGGGGAACGACCGGCATCAGCCAGCCACCGAAGGCGGCATCCGGTCGGACATTGTGTTGGGTGAACAACAGGTAGGGGATCGAGACTGCGCTGAACAAGCCGCCGGCCGTTCCGGCGGTCCACAACACCCAGTCGAGGTCGACCGCGGCGTGAACGCCGATGAGCGTTTTGCCGACCAGCAGTGCGCCGGCTCCGACGGTCAGCAGCGCCATCGGTGGAGCGCCGTAGAACTGCGTCATGCTCGGGTCCTGGTGGTGCCCGCGCGCAACCGTGGGGTGTGCAACCCAGTGCGCGGCCACGGCGACGAGCAGGCCTAGCAGCAACAACGCGTCAAGGACCCACACCGTCAACGCGAACTGGTGCAGCCCAGGCCACTGGATCGGCAGCGTCGCGGCAGCGTTCGCCACGATCCCGGTGCCCATGATCGAGGCAAACCAGTTCGGGCCGAGGTAGCCGACTGCCTGCCCGGGGGAACCGAGCGAGGACAGCACCCAGGGCAGCCGGCGCAGCACCGGATCGTGGGTGAGGGTACGTGTCATCCGGGACCTCTGCTGCTGGATCCCCACGGGTGGGCCTGCAATCTTGGCGACATGAGACGAGCCTCCTGAAAACCACGGCTACCCGTCGATGATCCCGGCAGCCCGCTTCGCCTGGTATATGCGCTGGCCTACCGGTCCAAAGGTTTGGCTGAGGACTGATCCTGCGATGGCCGCGTCGCCCTCGCACGTTAACCCTGACAGAGTCACTGCTGAGGGAGGCGGGATGAGCCAGATTGAGCGTAGTCGGGTGAAGCGTTGGGGCGCGCTGCTCAACAGTGAGCGTGATGCCGCGCAGTTGTACTCCCGGCTCGCCGAGGCTGAGACCGGTGAACGACGCAAGATCTTCGAGGAGCTGGCGGGCATCGAACGGCGCCACGCTGC
>JBBQKY010000230.1:0-3127 GCA_038327385.1 Propionibacteriales bacterium | reverse complement strand
TTTGCGACTGGAGTCGTTAACCCGGATTTCGGTGGTCTTGCGGCCGGTGGCGATGAGGTCGAAGTAGCGCTTGTAGATGCCCATCTCGTGGGCGCGGACGGCGGGTTCGGTGGGGCGTGCGGTCATCAGTCGGCCGAGCTCCTTGACGGTGAAGGAACGGACGAAGTGCTTCGGATCGGTGAGCAGTCCGCCTACCAGTTTTGCAGCGGGGACTGGGTTACGCGCGACGGCGGCGGTGGCGGAGGTAGTCGCCGACCACCGCGGCGCCCAGCCCGTCCACCCCGGGCTCCAGCACCCGACCGCCGCAGCGCCGCGCCAACGCGTGGACGAATCCGGCGAGCCTGGGGTCGTGGCCGAGCATCACGATGCTCACCGCGGTGCCGTTGCGGGCCAGACCGTCCATCTCGCGCACGGTCAGGGCCAGCGTCTGGGGCAGCGGCGGGTAGCTGAAGACCGCCTCCCCGTCCGGTTCCAGATGCGCGGTGGGCTCGCCGTCGGTGACCACCAGCAGCACCTGCGCGGCGTCCGGGTGCCGGCGCAGGTGCCGGCCCGCGAGCAGCAGCGCGTGGTGCAGGTTGGTGCCCTGCTCCCACACCCCGGGAAGGCCGGTGAGCTGTGCGATATCCACCCGCTGCGCCTGACGGCCGAAAGTGATCAGCTCCAGCGCGTCAGCGCGGAACCGGGTCCGCACCAGGTGGTGCAGCGCCAGCGCGGTGCGCTTCATCGGCACCCAGTGCCCGTCCTGCACCATCGACCACGACGTGTCGACGCACAACGCCACCGCCGCCCGGGCGCGCTGCTCGGTGTCGACCACTTCGACGTCCTCGACGGCCAGCAGCGGGCCCTCGCTGCTCGTAGCGCGACGCAACCCGGCGTTGCGCACGGTGCGGGGGACGTCCCAGGGCTCGGAGGCGCCGAACTCCCACTCCCGGGTGGCGCCGGTGGGCTCCCCGGCAGCGCCGGCCCGGCGCTGCTCACGCTCGCCGCGTCGGCTGCGCAACGCGTCGGCCACATCGGCCAATGCCTGCGAACCGAGCCGGCGCATCGCCTTGGGCGACAGCCGCAGCGACCCGTCCGGGGCTCGCTCGAAGAAACCGTTGCGTTCCAGCTCACGTTCCAGCTCGGCCAGGCGCCGAGCGTCGACGCGGGCCTGGTCGCCCAGCTGGCGGGCCAGCGCGTCGAGATCGACGTCCTCGGCGCGGGCCCCGGCGTAGGACTGGGCGAGTTGCTCGGCCAGCGCGTCGAGTTCGGAGAGGTCGGCCATCGCTTGGGCGCCCTCGCCCAGGCCCAGTGGGTCCTGACCGCGAAACCGCTCGGATCCCTGCCAGTCCTCACCGGGGCGTAGCGCTTGGAGCTGGGCGTCGAGCGTCGCGAGCTGCTGAGCCAGCCACGGGTCACCGAAGGCCTGCTGGGTGAGCTGCGCCAGCTCGGCGCGCTGCTGCGGGGTCATCGAGTTGAGCATCCGCTGCGCCGCGGCGGCCCGCGCCGCCAGCGCGTCGATCAGCTCCTCGACGGTGCGGGGGTTCTCGGGGAAGTAGTCGCCGTGTTGGCGCATGAACTGCTCGAAGCGCTGGGATGTGGTCGGGTCCCCTCGGGCGTGCGCGGCGAGCAGATCGGTGAGGTCGGACAGCATCTGGCGGATCCGCTCGACATCCTCGGGTGAGGTGGCCTGCAAGCCCTGCTTGACGCCTTCGAAGCGCTGTTCGAGCAGTTGCTGGCCGAGCAGGTCACGGATGTCCTGGTAGGCCTGGGCGGCTTCGGCGGATCGCCAGTCGTAGTCGGCGAGTTCGGTGACGGCGCGCGCGGTGTCCGGCGGTAACGTGTCGAGCCGGGCCTCGCGGAACCGGGCGTCGTCGTCGGGGTCCGGGAACAGCGCCCTTCGTTCCGCGGTGAGGGCTTTGTCCAGCAGCTCACGGACCTGTTGCAAGGTGCCGTCGAGCCGGTGTCGGCGGGTGATCTCGGCGCGGCGCTGCCACAGGCGGCGGGCCAGCTCGTCCATGCCCCGGGTGCCGGGCATTCCACGGCGTAGCAGTTCTCGCATCGCGGCCTGGGGCGACGCGCCGTCCATCACGTCGCGACCGATCTGGTCCAACGCCGCGGTCAGATCGGCGGGGGCCGCCAGCGGGTCGGGGCCGCCTTCCCAGGGCCCGTAGCTGTAGCGGTCGGCCGAGGTCATTGCCGGGGTCCGTACGCGGTGTGCGGCAGACCAGCCGGAAGCTCGACGGATCCACGCCGAGGGATGACGGCCACAGCTCCACGCTACTGGTCGGGCAGTAACATCTTGATATTATCCTGGTCATGACGGCATACGAACGGCTCTCGGTGACGGTTCCAGCCGACATCGCCCAGCAGGTCCGGGAAGCGGCTGAACAGTCCTCCGAGAGCATCTCTGGTGGGCTCACCGCCGCAGCCCAGCATCGTCTCCGGCTCGATGCTGGACGTCAGCTCCTTGTCGAGTACGGAGCAGAGCACGGCCCAGTGACTGAGCAGGAGAGGGCCGTTGCTGTACTTCGCTGCTGTACGGCAGCCGTCCGACCCGTAGCTGAACGGTCGGTGATGGGAGTGTCCTGTTGTGGATCCGATCGGGCAATTGAGCGCCCACTGTCGGCCTTCGCCCGTGGAATCCGGATCGGCTGTCAGCACGGCGTTGGCAACATCCGGCCGCCGCCGTCGCGGACGAGCAGACTGGTCGAGCGTAGTTCCGGCATCCCGCCGCACCTCCACAATGGCGTGCATGGATGATCTCGAACATTCCGAAGCGGTGTTCGTGGCCGCCTCGCCGCAGGCTCTCTACGAGATTGTCTCCGACGTGACCCGCATGGGCGACTGGAGCCCAATCTGCAAGGCCTGCTGGTGGGACGACGGCGACGGCCCGACTGGAGATCCACAAACAGCAGATGCGCGAGGGCATTCCCGCGACCCTGGCCGCGATCAAGGCTGCCGCCGAGGACATAGCCCCTATCAGGTGATGCCTCAGAGCAGGACTTGACCGGTGCGGGCCTAGTCCCGGTTTCTGCCGACCCCGCAACGACATGTTTGATGAGCATGCACGCCAACCAAGCGGGTCATGTCTCCGCTTGCCAGCCTCAGTGCATCAAGATCAAACTAAGGGGGAAACTGGGGCTAG
>JBBQKY010000229.1:0-3153 GCA_038327385.1 Propionibacteriales bacterium | reverse complement strand
CCGGAAGACTGTCGCTGTGACGCAACTGCACGACATCGACTGGCTTCGCTCGCGCTGGGCGGCGCGCTTCCCCGCACTCGAGACGATCGGCGGCCAGCTCGTCTCGCGGTACGCCGACCCGTCGCGGGTCTACCACGACGTACGCCACCTGCGTGCAGTCCTGGAGGCGGTCGACCTGCTCCAGGACGAGGGCGCGGACCGAGAGGCAGTCGAGCTCGCCGCCTGGTTCCACGATGCGGTGTACGACGTGCAGCAGACCGAAAACGAGGCAGCGTCGGCCACCCTGGCTGAGATGATGCTAGCGCCGTACGCTGACGACGCGAAGCGTGCTGAGGTGGTGCGGCTGGTCCTCCTCACCCGCGACCATGCGGTGACGGATGGCGACCCCAACGGAGCCGTGCTGTGCGACGCGGACCTGGCAGTGCTGGCTGGGGGCCGGGAGGACTACGGCGCCTACCTGGCGCGAGTGCGCGCGGAGTACGCCCATGTGGGCGACGCGGACTTCCTGGCAGGGCGTGCCGCCGTACTTCGCGGGCTGCTCGCCCTGCCGAGCCTCTTTCACACCGCCGTCGGCCTCGCGCAATGGGAGGGACCGGCGCGCGCCAACCTCACTCGCGAGCTCCGGAGCTGGTGAGCGAGACGTACGCAACCCGTCAGCTGAAGGGCGGCACCGCAAGGCGCAGCGACGCGCCGCCGGCGCTCCGGACCTCCAAGGTGGCGCGCACACCGAGCGGGACGCTGCGACTCGTCCGGGTGTGCCCGGCGTCGAACCCGGTCACGAACGGGACGCCAAGCCGGGCGAGCCGCTCACGCAGAGTCAGCTCGACGCTGCCGGGCTCGCCGCACCTGGTGAAGGCGCCGGCGACGATTCCGCGGACCCCGTCGAACCAGCCGGACCGAAGCAGCTGAGTCACCAGCCGGTCGATGCGATAGGGGCTCTCATCCACGTCCTCCAGCAGCACGATCCCGCCACGGGCAGGCCGGGCGAACGACGTACCGACCTCCGCCGACAAGACGGTGAGGTTGCCCCCGACCAGAACGCCGGTGGTGGAGCCAGGAACCACGGCGGCGACTCGGGACGCCCGAAAGAGGTCGATCGCCTCCGGCTCGAAGAGCATCCCCCGCATCATCTCCGCGCTGTCGGCGTCTGCGGTTGCCAGCGACGTGGCGACGTGTGCGTGCAGCGTGACCAGGCCGAGGCGGCTGGCGACTGCCTGGTGCAGCGCCGTGACGTCGGAGAACCCGACGAGGATCTTCGGGGGTGCCTCCGCCAGGCGGCGCCAGTCCAGCAGGTCGATCATGCGCTGCGCACCGTAGCCACCGCGAGCAGCAACGACCGCCGCCACGTCGTCGTCCAGCCACGCCGCGGCGAAGTCGGCGGCACGGTCGGCGTCCACCCCCGCCAGATAGCCGAGGAGCTCCGCTCTATCCAGGACGTGCGGCTGGACCCGGACTCGCAACCCCCACCCTTCGAGGATCGCGACGCCCTCCTCGAGGCCAGCCGCAGGAACCGGCCCGGACGGTGCCGGGATGGCAACCAGGTCGCCGACGTGCAGCCGCGGGGGTCGCAGCAGGGCGTTTCCCACCGATCTCCGAGACGGTGCGTCCGCCTTGCGCCTGCGCAGTCCGGCGTCGCTCAACCGCCGTACCAGCTCGCGGGAGGAAACCGAGACGGCTCCCGCAGCGAGGAGTCGCTCGTAACTCTCCTGCGGTACGTCGTAGTGGTCTCGCTCGAAGCCACGCCGGGGAATTCCGTGGGCGGCGGCAAAGGCATGCAGCTCGGCGTACGAAAGGTCGCTAGCGAGGTGGGACCACAGCCTCCCGTGCGCCGCCCACGCCGGCGGGTCGATCCAGATCGCCATCCGGTCTTGACCCGGGTCTCAGCCGACCAGCGGGTTCTGTCCCCGTCCGTGATCGACCGCCCGGTCGAGCAGCAGCCGCCATGCGCGCACGAACGCTGCGTCGACGTGCGCTTTCAACCAAGAACCGCCAGGTCGGACTGATGCGCCGAGATGGATCCGGGTGATCCCGGCCTGCACCAGCCACGGCACGTCCTCGGTCCGCAGGTCACCGGCCGCCACGGCGGTCGCCGCGAAGGCTGGGTCCTTCTCGGCCAGGGCCAGCAGGTCCTCGATGCCAGTAGCTGGTCCCAGGACAGAACCGGCGGTGTGGATGCTGTCGAGCCCGGGTAGGGTCCGCAGCTGGCGCCAGGCCCGACGCGCGTCGAGGGCGGAGTCGAAGGTCCGGTCGAAGGTCCACGGTGCGCCCGCCAGAGAGTCCGCCAGGGCGGCGCAAATTTCGACGTCGACGTCGAGGTCGCGGGTGAGAAAGCCGAACACGAAGCCCTCGACGCCTAGCGAGAGATAGTCCGTGACCAGCCCGCCGAGCCGCGTCAGCTCACCGCCCTGCGTCGTGAACCCGTCGGACAAACGCAGCGTGACCCGCACCGGAAGGCTCGTCGCGCGAACGATCACGCTCACGGCTGCCGGTTCGAGCGTCCGCATCTCCGCACCGGCCAGCGCCGCGACGTGCAGCCGGTCCGCCTGGCCCTGCTCGGCGGCCTCCGCATCGGCAGCCTGCAGCGCGACGACCTCCACCGACGGAGACGTCTGGGCTGTCAGCGGCACGCGTCCAGCGTGCCAGCCGCTGCCGTCGTGGTGTGGGAGGCGTGCGGGACGCAAGGTGCGGAGGCGTCCGGAACTCACGTGACTGAGACGTGCCAATGGACGAGTCGCTGGCGCCAGACCGGCCTTTGGGCTGCTGCAAGGATGGCAACCATGACGTCGGTCGACCCGCTGCTCACCGCGCGGGCTCGAGTGCTCGACGACCTCGCCGCTCAGGCGCTGCTCGACCCGCACACGGTCTCGGTCCTGGAGGACTGCATTGCCCAGCGACGCTGGTGGCTCGCCCAGTGGGACGCAGGCGCCGCCTTCATCGCCGGTCTGGTGGCACAGGACGTCCAGGACGTGCTGCTGGACGAGGCGCGGCGCTGGCCGGTGTGCTCCACCTGCCCCGACCCGGTGGAGCACAGTCTCATGATCGAGCCGGAGCTCGGCCCGGACCCACACTGGGTGTGCTCGAACACCGGCTCCGTCATCGCAGCCCTTGGCCAGCTGGCCGCCGTACCCACCGGGAACCCCGAGCCGGACACCA
>JBBQKY010000228.1:0-3187 GCA_038327385.1 Propionibacteriales bacterium | reverse complement strand
AGAGCGGCCCGCAGCCGTCCGGCGCCGAGCTCGGCCAGCAGGTCCTCGGTCACCACCACGGCCCCTCTGGCGACGTTGACGAGCAGGGCACCATCCGGCATCAATGCGAGGAACGCCTTGTCGACAAGCCCGCGCGTCTCGTCGGTGAGCGGAATGATGAGGACCACGATCTCTGCGTCCGGAAGTAGGGAAGGCAGCTCGGAGACCGCATGGACGTCGTCGCGCGCGGTCCTGCCGACCATAGTGACCACGCACTCGAAACCCGAGAGGCGACGCTGGATGGCCCGCCCGATGCTGCCCGAGCCGATGACGAGGAGACGCCTGTCGGCCAGCGACGATGTCATCTGCTGCGTCCAGGACTGGCTGCGCTGTCCTGCGAAGATCGTCGCGAAGTCGCGCTCCGCGGCGATCATCAGTCCGACAGCCAGCTCCGAGGTGGCGGCGTCGTGTACTCCGCTGGCGTTGCACAGCGTTAGGCCGGACCGGATCGGCAGGAACTGGTCAACGCCGGCGGTGAGAGTCTGGATGACTCGCAGGCGGGGCATCTGCGCGATCACGTCCATCACTCTGCGGTCGAAGCGGTAGGTCGGCACGTAGAACTCAGCCTCAGCGGCTTCGGGTGGCCAGTGTTCGGTGGCATCGGCGACGACGTACTCGAACTCACCCGGCGCGCCGTCGAGCTCCTCGGGAGAGAACGGGATGCACACCCTCATCTGGGCACCTTATCCAGGCTGTCCCCCCGAGTGAGGCGTCGACCGACGGCTACCCGGCCTGGCGGTAGCGGTCGAGGATCTGTGTGCGCAGATGTGAGGCGGAGACACCGATCGCCGAGAGTATGCCAGGGGCAAGGCCCTCGCTCATGCCGGTCAGCGCCAGGGCAATGTGCTCCACGCCGATCTGCGGACGGCCAAGCCCTCTCGCCTCCCCGAGCGACATCTCCAGGCACTTCTTCGCTCGACACGTGAGCGGCATGGCGCCGTGGCTCGGTTCGCAGCGGTCACGACGGAGCCAGCGGTGTTGTCGTCGTGCGGCCGGCGCCCAGGCGTTCGGTCCGAAAGTGGCTTCGATGGTGCTTCGCACGAGGTCGAGGTCGATACCGATGGCGGCCAAAGCGTCCCGGTCGATTGCGCTGGCGGGACCACCGACCAGGTGGATCACGGCCGCCTCAACCGCTTCGGTGGTGAGCCCTGCGTCTCGGAGGACGTCGCCCACGGCGGTGTCAGTCGAGGCGATCGAGAGCAGCAGGTGCTCGCATCCGAGGTAGTGGTGCCCCAGCCTGCGCGCTTGCAGCTGGGAGTCGACGACGACGGCGCGGGCTTCGTCGGTGAACCGCTCGAACATCAGGCCCTCCGGGTGCGACGGCCGTGCTTGCGGTGGACCGTCTGCTTGGTGACACCCAGCCTCGTGGCGATGTCCTGCCACGACCACCCCGACGCCCGTGCGTTGTCGACTTGCACGCTCTCCAGCCGCTCGGCCAGGGCTCGCAGCGCCGCCACCGCGCGCAGGCCCACGTCCGGGTCATTGCTGGCTACACCTTCGACCAGGTCGGGCGTCATCCTCATGGACGTCAGCGTAAGCTGACGAAGTTTCAGGTGTCAACACATGCTGACGGCGCAGCACGCGAAGGGCTTTGTCGCAGCAGGGCTGCCGGCCGGGGCGGTGGGTCGGGAACTCTCGGATGGTGGGTCGGGAACTCTCGTCGCATGGTGGGTCGGGAACTCTCGGATGGTCAGTAGTCGTCGGAGCGGAGGCGGGTGAGCAGGTTGTGTACGACGGCGCGCTCACCGTCGTAGTACTGCAGACCCCAGTCGGCCACGAGACGCGGAAACCTGAACGGGTCCTGGGGGTGGCCGACGGTCGCTCGGAGCCCGTCATGGACCTGCTGCAGCTCACCCCGCCGCTGCGCGAGCGCCCCGAGATAGCCGGTCAGCATCGACTCGACAGCAGCAGGTTCTATCAGGTGGCCGAGCAGCAGCCTCAGCGCCACCGGGTGCTTGAGCGCCGGAAACTCGACCGGCGTCTCGGCGATCCACCTCTGCAGGTCGCGCCTGCCGCTTTCCGTGATCTGGTAGCGGGTCGGTCCACCCGCTTCTTGGTGGGACCTGACGAGTCCGTGCTCGCTGAGCCGAGCCAGCTCCGTATACACCTGGCTCATGGCGGGGGAGACCCAGTAGAAGCGCAGGGTCGAGTCGGCCCGCCGCTTCAGTTCGTAACCGGTGAGCTCGTCGCCGAACGTGAGCAGCCCGAGCAGCGCGTACGACGTGGTCGGTAGCCCTTGACTCATAGTGCTGCGAGCGTACTATTCCTGAAAGGAATAGCCCCGCTGCCATGCGTCGCGTCTTCTGACAGGAGCCACCGTTGATCACCGCCGTCGACTTCATCAGTGTCAATGTCGCCGATCAGGAGCGTGCCAAACGCTTCTACACCGACGTACTCGGCCTGGAGCTGCTCACCGATGTACCAATGGGAGAGCCGGACGGGTCGAAGTGGATCGAGCTGCGACCCCGGGGCTCGCACACGAAGATCGTGCTGAACCATGACCCCGGGGCTGCCGGCAAGATGGCGCCTTTCGTGCTGACCACCGACGACATCGTGGCAACCTGCGAAGCGCTCGCAGCCGCCGGAGCCGAAGTCGTCGACAAGGCGGCGCTCGCGCCGTGGGGAAGCTGGTCGGCGCAGATCAAGGACTCCGGGGGCGGCTCGATCGGGCTGACCCAGGAAGACGGTGATGAGTGATGTCCGGCGACTCGATGCTGATGATCGGCACCCGAAAGGGTTTATGGATAGGCTGGTCTGACGACCGCCTGTCCTGGACCCTTGGCGACCCCCAGTTCCTGATGACCGAGGTCGTCTCGTGCGCCATCGACAGCCGTGGTCCCGGCACGCGGCTGCTCGCGGGGACGATGAGCCCCCACTGGGGGCCGCAGGTCTTCCGGTCCGACGACCTCGGCGAGACGTGGGACGAGACGCCGAACGGGGCGATTCGCTTCCCTGAGGACACGGGCGCGGCTCTGGAACGCGTCTGGCAGCTCACGTTGCCACCCGACGAGCCCGACGTCGTGTACGCCGGCACGCAGCCATCGGCGCTGTTCCGCAGCACCGACCGGGGCGAGACGTTCAGCATGGTCCGCGCATTGTGGGACCATCCGCACCGGGAGAAGTGGGGCGCCGGCTTCGGCGGCCAGGC
>JBBQKY010000227.1:0-3227 GCA_038327385.1 Propionibacteriales bacterium | reverse complement strand
GGTGGGAGCCGACCCGCCGTACCGCCTCGGCAGCCACCAGGCACCGGGCGGCATCTCGGGATACGCCCTGATGGTCTGGTCCAGCATGTCCAACATCTGGTCGTGCAGCTGCTGGTGGACCTGCGCATGGTCTTTGGTGGTGGGATGCAGCGGCTCGCCGATCGTCATCGCTATCGTCTTGCCGCGCGACAGGTCGCGGGGATGGTCCTTGGTGTAGATGCGCTGCGTGCCCCAGAGGATCAGTGGGACCACGGGCACCTTCGCCGTCGCCGCCAGCCGGGTAACCCCGCTCTTGAACTCCTTCAGCTCGAAGCTGCGGCTGATCGTCGCCTCCGGGAAGATGCCGACCACCTCCCCCCCGCGCAGGTACTCGATGCCCTGCCGGTACGACGCAGCGCCTGCCGCGCGGTCGACGTTGATGTGGTGCAGCGAGCGCATCAGCGGGCCGGAAACCCGGTGGTCGAACAGCTCTCGCTTCGCCATGAACCTGACCAGGCGGTGAGCCGGGTGCATCGCGTAGCCGGCGAGGATGAAGTCGATGTAGCTGATGTGGTTGACCGCGAGGACGGCCCCGCCGGTGGTCGGCACGTGCTCGGCGCCGGTGACCTGGAAATGCAGGTCCAGGGCCTTGAACCCCGCCTTGGCCACCGCGACGACCGGCGGGTACGTGAGGTCGCGCATGGTTGCAACGTAGCCTACGGAGCAGCGGAGGGGACGCCCTCGAGCCCAGCGGTGGCGACGGCCGCAAGCACCAGGAGGTCGCGTGTTCACGGTGATTGGTGAGGCCCTGCTGGACATGGTGCAGCCGGCACCGGGAGCGACGTACGAGGCCCTCCCCGGAGGAGGCCCGCTGAACATCGCCGTCGGGCTGCACCGGCTCGGCCACCCGACCGCCATGATGGCGAGGATCTCCTCGGGCGCACTCGGGGAACGCGTCAGGCGCTACGCCCTCGACATGGACCTCGACCTGTCACCGAGCGTCACGACAGACCAGCACACCACTCTCGCCTTCGCCTCGATCGACGACGCCGGCCGGGCCACGTACGACTTCTATACGCAGGACACCGCCGACTGGAGCTGGACGGCAGACGAGCTGGCCGCCTTGCCGCCGGCGACAAGGGCGCTCCACACCGGCTCGCTCGTGACCGCCCTCCCGCCCGGCGCGGACCGCATCGTCGGCTGGTGGAAGGAGCTGGCCGAGCGGGGCCAGGTGCTGCTCAGCTTCGACCCGAACATTCGGCCTGCGCTCGCCGGGCCGCGTGAGGAGGCGGTACGACGTGTCGAGAGCCTGGTTGCGCTCTCCCACGTGGTCAAGGCCAGCGACGAGGACCTGGGTTGGCTCTATCCCGACGCCGACGTCGAGGACGCCGCGCGACGGTGGGCGCAGCTCGGGCCGGTGCTTGTCGTACTGACCCGTGGGCCGGACGGGTGCCTGGGCCTGACGCCTTCCGGGATCGAGGTGGAGCTGCCCGGACACCGGGTCGACGTCGTCGACACGATCGGGGCGGGCGACGCGTTCGAGTCCGGTCTGCTCTCCGGGCTCGCCGACCGGGAACGACTCTCGCCGAGCGCCATAGCCGAGCTGTCTGCGGAGGACGTGAGTGACGTTTTGGCACGGGCTCTGCTGGTCTCCGCGCTCACCTGCGAGCGCGCCGGTGCGGACCCCCCAACCCGAGCGGAGTACGACGACAAGGCGAGGAGCGCTGCCCGATGAGTCATCTCTTGCGCATCAGCCTGCCGGACGTGCCGGGCTCGCTCGGCGCGGTGGCGAGCGCATTGGGGGAGATCGGCGTCAACATCGAGGCGATCGACATCGTGGAGCACGGCGCGGACGGCTTCGACGTCGACGACTTCTTCATCCGCCTGCTGCCCGGAGTGATGCCCGACGCGGCTGTCTCGGCGGTCCAGCGCCTCGAGTCCGTCCGCGTGATGTGGGTGTCCCGGTACCCGACCGCCGGCAGCTTCCACCTCGACCTGGAAGCGGTCGAGCTGATCGCGGAGGAGCCGCGTCGCGCGTATGAGATCCTGACCGACCTCGTGCCGCGGACCTTCCGCAGCGACTGGGCGATGGTTGCCGTGCGTGACGACAGCGGCGTCAGCGTGCTGCGGGCGTCTCCGGGCGCACCGGAGATCGTAGCGGCGTCTCGGGGGTGGTTCCCCCTGCTCCGCGCGGGGCGGCTGGAGTCGCCCGCCGAGTGGGGGCCGACACTGCTGGGTGCGGCCCCGCTCGGGTCGGATGACCGGCTGGTGCTGTTCGGCCGGCATGGCGGCCCGGAGATCCTCGACTCCGAGCTGGCGCGCCTCGGACTGCTGGCGACGCTGGCGGCGTCGATCGGGCAGTCGCCGCCTCGGCACTAGCCGTCGGACCGCATTATGGTCGAGCCCATGGCCGTCTCCGAGCTCTTCGACCCCACGGCCTGGCGCCCCGTGCCAGGGTACGACGACCTGACGGATGTCACCTACCACCGGGCCGGCTCTCAGGGCACCGTCCGGATCGCCTTCAACCGGCCGGAGGTGCGCAACGCGTTCCGGCCGCACACCGTCGACGAGCTGTACGCCTGCCTCGATCACGCCCGGGTCTCCGCCGATGTCGGCTGTGTCCTGCTGACCGGGAACGGGCCGTCCGCCCGCGACGGCGGCTGGGCGTTCTGCTCCGGCGGCGACCAGCGGATCCGCGGCAGGGCCGGGTACGAGTACGAGCAGACCCCCTCGGTGCCGGCTGACGGGGACGCAGCTGAGGCGAACGCTGCTCCCGTCGTCGATCGTGCTCGCCTCGGCAGGCTACACATCTTGGAGTGCCAGCGCCTGATCCGGTTCATGCCGAAGGTGGTGATTGCCGTCGTCCCGGGGTGGGCGGCCGGCGGCGGCCACAGCCTGCATGTGGTCTGCGACCTCTCGCTCGCTTCCGCGGAGCATGCTCGCTTCAAGCAGACCGATGCCGACGTGGCGTCTTTCGATGGCGGGTTCGGGTCGGCCTACCTCGCCCGGCAGGTGGGCCAGAAGTTCGCGCGGGAGATCTTCTTCCTCGGTGCGGAGTACGGCGCGGCAGCCGCCCACCGCATGGGGATGGTGAACGCCGTCGTCCCGCACGCCGAGCTGGAGGTCGTGGCGCTGGAGTGGGCGGAGCGGATCAACGCGAAGTCGCCGACGGCGCAGCGGATGCTCAAGTACGCGTTCAACCTGGTCGACGACGGGCTCGTGGGGCAGCAGCTGTTCGCCGGTGAGGC
>JBBQKY010000226.1:0-3238 GCA_038327385.1 Propionibacteriales bacterium | reverse complement strand
GGACCCGGCCGCAGTGGCTGCCGAGCTCCGCCGCGTACTGCGCCCGGGGGGGACGTTGCACGTTCTGGAGCACGTGCACGCGTCGCCGGGCAGTCGGCTGAGGTGCTGGCAGGACCGGCTTGATCCGCTCTGGTGCCGCCTTGCGGCTGGGTGCCACCTCACGCGGGACACCCGCCAGACGCTGGTCGACGCCGGCTTCGACACCAGCCACCTGCGCGACGCCACCATCCGGCCGGCTCCCCCGCTGGTGGCGCCGCATCTGATCGGCATCGCCCGGCCACCGGCCTGCGATGACGACGTACGCCTTCAGTAGCGGCCCGGCATGCCAGGTTGCCGTCCCGGCGTCGCCGGCCTGGTCCGTCGCGTCGACCAACCGGCCGGCGGGGCGGCCGACGGGGCGGGCTGGCCGCCGAGCAGTACGCGGGTCATGGCGTTGCGGGTGTCCAGAAGGTCGTCCAACGCGGCATCGAGCTGGTCAGCGCTGACGTGCAGTACGCCGCTCGGCTCGGCGTGTTCCGTCCCAGCTTCGGCGGCCAGCACCGCGGACCGTCGCAGCAGCTCCTTGAGGAAGGAGGCAGTGACGCCGTCGCATCGCGCGAGCACAGCATCCAGACGGCTGTCGTCGACGTCCAGCGCCCCGCGGTACAACGCGAACAGCCGGCCCCGCGCTTCGCGGTCCGGGAGCTCGAGGGCCACCGCCTGGTCCACTCGTCCGGGCCGCTGGGCGAGCGCGGGCTCGAGTACGTCCGCTCGGTTGGTCGTCAGGAGGAACACCACGTCCGCGTCTTCGGCGAGTCCGTCCATCTCGTTCAGCAGCTGGAACAGCAGCGGGTGCTCGCCCGGGTGCATGCCTCTGTCCTCGGCGATGAGGTCGACGTCCTCGATCACGATCATGGCCGGCTGCAGAGTCCGGGCAACCGAGCAGGCAGCCCCAACGAGGTGCAGGGTGTTGCCCGACAGCTGAACGATCGTGGTCTCGGTGAGTTGGCTCGTCAGGTAGCGCACCGTGTGCGTCTTCCCCACGCCTGGAGGTCCGTAGAGCAGCAGACCTCGCTTGAGGTGCTGCCGAGCGGCGAGCAGCTGGTCGCGGTGCCGAGCCACCCCGACCACCTGACGGTTGATCGCGGTGATCGTCTCGGCCGGCAGGATCAGGTCGTCGGCCGTCATTGCAGGCCGGGGATGGAACGACAGGACCGCGTCGCGTTCGCCGAACATGTCACTGCCGAAGGAGACGACCTGCCCTCGGTAGACGTTGTGCTCGACGGCCAACTGCCTCACGTCGCTGGCAATGCGATCTCGAAGGTCCGGGTCGTCCGCCGCGATCTCGAGGGTCGTGACTGGTCGCCCCGTCTGCGGGTCTCCCATCCGGAACAGCAGCACCGCCCGCCCATCGCCCTCGTTGACCAGGTAGACGCCGCACACGACGCACGGGTGTACCTCACCCGCCGGCCCCGTCGCCAAGTTCTTCCGGGCCACGTTTCCGGGGCTCGGCCCGTGGTGCTCCGGCAGGCCCGTGGAGCCCATCAGCTCCGAGAGCCCGAAGTCGCGATGTCGCCAGTTGACCACTCCCACGAGCCGGTGCTCCCGGCCCGGCTCACCCAGCCAGGCGTCCAGCCCGGCCTGCACGTTGACGTGGTCGTACGACGGCCAGGTCTCCTGGACGACGTCGAGCGCCGACGGGTCGACCTCGAGGTGCTCGACGACCAGCTTGCGGAACGTGATGCGGTCGTCGGCCCGCGCAGCGCCGACGATGCGACGGCGGGTCCGCCGCGCGAGCTTCGCGGCATCGGAGATGCGGAGCCGGTCGTCGTACGCGTCGCTCAGGGCTTGCTCCGCACCTGGGTCTCCAGAACCAGCGTGCAAAGCAGAATAGGACCGAGGCATGACGCCCTTCCGTCGACGGACCCCGCCAACCTAGCGGCTGGCCGCTCTACCGCCGTCAAGCGCGTCCGTTCTTCCACTGCCGGTGTCGGCCGATAAGCCTGCAGGATGGCGGCGAGGACTACGATCTCCTGACATGGCAGACGACTCCTACACCGTGGAGCGGTCGGTGACGATCGATGCTCCACCCGCGGCCGTCTATGAGCAGATCGCCGACTTCCACAATTGGACGAACTGGTCGCCGTGGGAGGACGTCGACCCCCGGCTCAACCGGACGTACTCCGGCGCCGAGGCAGGCACCGGCGCGGTCTATCGCTGGTCCGGAAACCGCAAGGCCGGTCAGGGTCAGATGACGATCACCGACGCGACCGAGCCCTCGACGGTGTGCATCGACCTCGTCTTCGAGAAGCCGTGGAAGGCGCAGAGCGACACCGTGTTCAACATCCGGCCGGATGCGGCGGGATCCGAGGTCACCTGGTCGATGACCGGCAGGAAGACCACCGTGACGAAGGTGATGGGCATCTTCAAGTCGATGGACAAGCTGATCGGTCCGGACTTCGAGAAGGGCCTGGCCCGCTTGAAGGCCACCACCGAGCAGTCGACTCACGAGGGCGGTCGCTGAGCCGGTCCGCGGTGATGCCCGAGCTGCTCTGCGACACTTCGAGGGCTAGCAGGGCTCGCGCCGTCGGGCTCAGCCTAGGGACATCTCGTGTGCTCCCGGAAGTGGATCGTCCGGAACAGACTCTAGTGTGATCGCATGGGCGATACCGATGAGATCCCGTTCGCCGAGGTCGAGATGGACGGCGACGAGGTCGCGACTCTGCTCAGCACTCTGGAACGCACCCGACGCACCTTCGCCTGGAAGTGTGGGGGGCTGGACGCCGATGGGCTGCGGGCCACCACGGCAGCGAGCACGATGACCTTGGGCGGTCTGCTCAAGCACCTCGCCTTGGTCGAGGCGGACTGGTTCGCCGTCAAGCTGCGGGGTGAGCGGATCGGGGAACCATGGGAGTCCGGCGACTGGGATGCCGACCCCGACTGGGAGTGGCACTCGGCGGCCGACGACAGCCCCGATGAGCTCTACGCGCTCTGGGACGCCGCGGTCAAGCGCTCCCGAGCTATGGTCGCCGAGGCGCTGGCCGAGGGTGGCCTGGACCAGCCGAGCCGCCACACCTGGCCCGACGGGCGGACCCCGAACACGCGGCGAGTCATCGCCGACATGATCGAGGAGTACGCGCGTCACACCGGCCACGCGGACATCCTCCGCGAGTTCGTCGACGGACTGGTGGGAGAGGACCCGCCGCGGTCATCCTGACCGCTGCTCGCCGCGGGCCAATGCCCAAAAGGCCGCCAACCG
>JBBQKY010000225.1:0-3384 GCA_038327385.1 Propionibacteriales bacterium | reverse complement strand
GCGGCCGCGGCGCCCATTCGGCCAGCAGGCCGGCGACCAGCGGACCGAGGCCGAGCCCGCCCATGTTCGCGGCAGCTGCGATGACCTCGGCCCGCGATCTCGAGGTGCCGCCGTAGAGGTCGACCACGGTCGCGGTCGCCGTACCCGCGAAGATGCCAACCGAGAAGCCGGATAGCAGCCGCGCGACGAAGATCCAGCCGAGCGACCCGGCCAGCAGGAGCACGACGGCCGAGGCCGCCGACAGGACGAGACCAGCCAGCAGCATCGGCTTGCGGCCGAGCTGATCGGACCAGGGCCCGCAGAGCAACAGCGCGGTCGTGACGCCGACCGGGTAGACGGCGAACACCACTGTCGTCATCAGCTCGCCGAAGCCGAACTCGTCGGCCAATGCCGGGTAGAGCGGCGTCGGCAGCGTCGTACCCAGCATCACCACCACGAACGTGAACGCCACCAGCGCCGTGGCCAGGGCCCGCGACCGTGAGGCTGGCTGGTCCGGGCTCATCACGACGACCGTACCTGCGGCGCCCGCGGCCCCGGCGACTGCCGGCGCGCACCAGGTGTGGACAGGGGAGCGACCGCCGCATGCCGTGGGCCGGTCGTGGCCCGGCCTATCCGGTGAAGAGCGCGACCAGCCGCTCGGCGTAGGACTGCTCCCAATGCTGCGCCGAACCGGCGTCGGTGTACTCCCTGTCCAGCCTGACCAGGTGGCTAATGAGCTCGCTCCGGACGGGCGGGCGACCGACCAGCCCGGAAAGCTCGGAGAGCCGGGTCAGCCAGTCGGCCGCACTGGGCGCCCGCCACATGAGCCACAGCAGGTCTGAGGTCGAGGCCCGCGATTGGTCGATGGGCGCCGACGAGTGAACGCGGTGCTGATCGCATTAACCCGGCACCGCGCTGACCTCGTCAGGCTGCCGCTCGACGCGTGCGGGGGGCGTCCCGTGGTCACTTTCCAATACGGGCAGCGGCCTCAGCGACGACGTACCTGCAGCACCACCGAGTCGACGTGCGGCGGGGGAGCGAACGCCGTACGCGGGACACTCATGCCGATGCTCAGCCGGTAGATGCGCGCGTGCCGTGCCGGCGGCGCCGCGGCGACCAGACGGCGAGCCGCTGCTCGTTGGACAACAAGGTCGGCTGACAGCAGCCGATCGGTCGAGAGAAGGAGCTGCAGCGTCTGGGTCGTCAGGGTGTATGGCGGGCTGGACACCACCCGGAAGGGACGCCGAGGCAACCGCAGCTGTCGCAGGTCCACCTGGACCACGGTCACCCTATGGTTAGGGAAGTGCCGTCTCAGCTGCGAGACGCGGGCATCGTCAAGCTCGACGGCAATGACGCGGAGACCGGCGGCGACGAGCGGTTTCGTCAGCGCGCCGGCGCCGGCGCCGATGTCGAGCACCAGATCGCCGGTGGAGTGGACCGATGCGTCGACGATGCGCTGCGCCCAGTCGGGCTCAAGCCGATGCCAACCCCAGCTCCGACGGCTCCGAGGGGCCGGTCTCGACTCTCGCGACTGCCGGCGGCGTGAGTCCGCCCCGGACACGACGCGCCATCACGTACATCACCATTGCCATGTCCGGTGACCTTACGGAGCAGCGGCCGAAGCGCCAACAGGTTTGTTCGTCAGCCACCCGTAACAGACAGGTCGGACGACCAGTGCCAAGCGTCAGCCTTGACGCAGCGGCGCCAGGGCGTCCGAGTAGCGGAGCAGCTCGTCGAGCATCGCCTTCGCGGAGCTGTCCATGATGTCGTTCGCCTGGATGGCGCCCTCGTCGTCGAGGAACTGCGACACGAACGGGATCGACACGGCCTCGGCCACCGGTGTCATCTTCAGAGTCGTGACGACCTGCTTGGTCATCTGCACTGCCCGAGTGCCGGCGGAGACCCCGCCGTAGCTGACGAAGCCGACCGGCTTGTGCTGCCACTCGGTGTGCAGGTAGTCAATCGCGTTCTTCAGGCTCGCCGGCATCCCGAAGTTGTACTCCGGCGTTACGAAGACGAAGGCGTCTGCAGCGTCGACGCTGGCGCTCCAGTCCTTGGTGTGCTGGTGGACGTACTGCCCCAGCCGAGGGTGGTTGGGCTCGTCGAGCAGCGGCAGGTTCGCCTCGGCCAGGTCGACGAGCTCGACCTCGAACCCACCGTGCGCGACGGCGAGGTCGACGAACCACTGCGCCACGGGGTACCCGATGCGCCCGGGGCGGGTGCTGGCGACAACGACGTTCAGCTTCGGCATGTGATGACCGACCTCTCAGATGCGGTACGACGACAACGGCCGCCGGTAGTAGTTGACAGTTCAACCATAGCGCTGACGCGATCATTCCGGAGCGGCAGCTGACGAGCACCCGCCAGCCGCTGCTGCCACCGCTGCCACCGTGGCCCGTCGACTGCCGACCTGGCCTCAGTGCAGCGCCAGCGATCCGACAACCAGGCTGCCCTGGCGATCTGGTGGTCGGATCCTTTCCTGGTCCGCCGCCAGCGATCCGACAACGGGGCTCCCCTGGCGACTTGGCCGTCGGGTCTTTGCGTGGGCTGGGACCGCTCGCCCATGGGGGTCATTCGCCAGGCGAAGGCGACCGCCTGCTGTCCAGTTGCGCCTGGACGGACGGCGCGAGGAGCGCGACCACCGACTCCTCGTCGAGCCCGGCCAACGGCTCCGCCTGCACGATCGCGGACAGGAAGGCGTAGCCGAGGAGCTGCGCCATCGCCGCTGCCACGCGTTGCGGCTCGACCCCGAGGAGACCCGCGACCGTCGGCACGATCACGTCCTCCACGAGGCGGCGGGCCAGCAGCGAGCCCTTGTCATCGGTCGCGGCCGACCGGAACACCGCTTGCAGCTGTTGGCTGGTCGAGGGGTCGCGCCAGGCCCGCACGAAGACCGTCACCACCCGCTCGCCCCGGCTCTCTCGAGGGGATTCCTCCAGCGTGGACAGGATCTGGTGCAACGGCTCCGCCGGGAACTCCAGCGCCGCGACGAACAGCTCCTGCTTGCTGCCGTAGAAGTGGCGTACCAAGGCCGGGTTGACGCCGGCGAGCTCGGCAACGCCGCGGACCGTGGTCGCTCGGTAGCCCGACCGCGCGAAGAGGTCGCGCGCCGCCGCGAGGATCGCCGCCGACGTCGTCGTGGGGCCGGGCCGTCGTCCCGCTGGTGGCATCGGCTGGCCGCCTCCTCGTGCGCAGCGCTTGACGTGCCTGACGCGTGCGCCGATAATTATACGCATGGGTAATTCAGTGACCATCGCAGCCACGGCCCTCCGCGTGCGGCGTGGCCGCAACGAGGTGTTGAGGGGACTCGACTTCGAGGTCTCGGCCGGTGCCATCACGGCGCTGCTCGGCCCCAGCGGGTGCGGCAAGTCGACGCTGATGCGGGCCATCGTGGGGCTGCAGGCC
>JBBQKY010000224.1:0-3595 GCA_038327385.1 Propionibacteriales bacterium | reverse complement strand
GCGCGGGCCACGCAGCAGGTCACGCGCGATGACCATGCGCTGGACCTGGTTGGTTCCCTCGAAGATCTGCGTCACCTTGGCCTCCCGCATATACCGCTCAGCGGGGAAGTCCCGGGTATAGCCGTACCCTCCCAGCACCTGGACGGCATCCGTCGTGACCTTCATCGCGGAGTCGGTGGCGACCAGCTTCGCGACCGAGGCCTGCCGGCTGAACTCGCGCCCCGCATCTCGCAGCCGCGCCGCATACAGGTACTGCGACCGGGACGTGTCCACCGCCGCCGCCATGTCGGCGAGCATGAACTGGAGGCCCTGGAACTCCCCGATCGCCTTGCCGAACTGGCGGCGCTCCTTGGCGTACCCGACGGCGAGATCAAGCGCCGCCTGCGCGAGCCCGGTAGCGGCCGCCGCGATGCCGAGGCGCCCCGAGTCCAGAGCAGACAGGGCGATTCGCATTCCGTCGCCTTCGTCGCCCAGCCGGTACGCCGCTGGGACCCGTGCTCCGTCGAAGATGAGCTGGGCAGTCGTTGACGCCGTCATGCCCATCTTCTTCTCCGGGGCGCCGAAGCTCATGCCCTCGATCCCGGCCGGCACGTGGAAGGCCGACAACCCGCCCTTCGGGTCCCGCGCCGTACGGGCGAACAGCAGGAAGAAGTCGGCATGCGGGCCGTGGCTGATCCAGGCCTTCGTGCCCGTGACCACGTAATCGTCCCCGTCGCGGACCGCCTTGGTCGCGATCCCGGACACGTCCGAGCCAGCCTGTGGCTCCGACAGGGCGTACGCCCCGAGCAGCTGGCCACCCAGCATGTCTGGGAGCAGCTCCTTGCGCTGCTCGGGCGTCCCGAACCTGGCCGTAGCGGACGCTGACAGCGTGTGCACGGACACGTCGACGGCCACGGACATCCAGGCGGTGGCGATCTCCTCCAGGACCTGCAGGTACACCTCGTAGGGCTGCCCACCACCGCCGTCGTCCTCGTCGAACGGCAGGGACAGCAGACCCGTTCGGCCCAACAGCTGGAAGACGTCCCGGGGGAACTGCGCGTCCGCCTCCGCCTGCGAGGCACGCGGCGCCAGCTGCTCCTGCGCGATCTCGCGCACCAGCATCAGGAGGTCTGCCGCCTCGGAGGTGGGCAGCAGGCGTTCGACAGGCATCGGTTTCCTTCGGTAGGTGTCGGGTCAGTGCTTCGCTCGGCGGCGCGAGCGGTCGATCGCATACAGGGCGATACCGGCAGCGACCCCAGCGTTCAGTGACTCAGATGTCGCGGCCATGGGAATGCGGACGAGGATGTCGCAGGAGTCCCGCACCAGGCGCGCGAGCCCCTTGTCCTCGCTGCCGACGACGAGGACAACGGGATCGGCGGCCACGTCCAGGTCGCTGATCTCCGTGTCGCCGGCCGCGTCGAGTCCTGCCACCGTGAAGCCCTCGCGCTTGTACGCCTCCAGCTGCCGGGTCAGGTTGGTCACCCGCGCCACCGGCACGCGAGCCGCGGCACCGGCCGATGCCTTCCACGCGCCGGCCGTTATCCCGGCGGCGCGACGCTCCGGCACGACGACCCCGTCGGCACCGAAGGCAGCGGCGGAGCGGACGACCGCGCCGAGGTTGCGCGGGTCCGTCACCGAGTCGAGCGCCACCAGCAGAGCCGGCCGGCCACTGCCCGAGGCAAGCGCAGCGATATCGTCGGCATCGGCGTAGTCGTAGGGCGGCACCTTCATCGCGAGCCCCTGGTGCGCGGCGCCGTCGGTCATCGAGTCCAGCGCGTGCCTCGATACCTCGAGGATCGACAGGTTGCGGTCGGCGGCGAGCTTGAATGCCTCGCGCACGCGGTCGTCGCGCACGGTCTGCTCGGCGATGTAGAGCGCCGTCACCGGGACGTGCGCCGCCAGTGCCTCGACAACGGCGTTGCGGCCGACCACCCAGTCCGCATTCGACGACCGCCGCGAGCCGGCCTGCTTCGCCGTCCGACCTTCGTCCGGCGTGCGGGACTTGCTGTACGCCTTGTGGGCTGGGCGTTCCGAAGCCCTTGGCGTTGGCCCCTTGCCCTCGAGCCCCCGCTTTCGCCGGCCACCCGAGCCAGCCGTCGGGTTCCCTCCGGAGCGTTTGCGGACCGCTCCGGTGCGCTTGCTGTTGCCGGGCATCGGTTTCAGCTCTCCTCTGCGGTCGCCGAGGTGACGGTCCACCGCGCGCCCGCCGGGGTGTCCTCGACCTCGATGCCCGCCGCGCGGAGCTGGTCACGCACCCGGTCGGCGGCAGCGAAGTCCTTGCTCTGCCGAGCGTCCTGCCGCTGCTCGATCAGGTGTCGAACCAGTACGTCGAGGCTGCCGCGAAGGGCCGGGTCTCCGTCGCGGGATGCCCATCGCGGACTGAGCGGGTCGAGCCCCAGCAGCCCGAGCATCCGCCGTACCGCCCCGAGGTTGCCGCGTAGTGCCGGCGAGTCGCCGTCGGCGAGCAGCTTGTTGCCCTCCCTCAGGACGCCTTGCAGGGCTGCCAACGCGGCCGGCACCGAGAGGTCGTCGTCCATCGCCTCCGCGAACTCCGCGCAGAGCACCGCGGCAGTCGGATCGACGCCACCGGTCATCTCGGTGGCGCGCAGCACGAAACCCTCGATCCGTTGGAAGGCGGTCGCCGCCTCGGCAAGCGACTCGAAGCTGAACTCGATGACCGACCGGTAGTGCGGTGCCACCAGGTAGTAGCGAAGCTCGATCGGCCTTACCCGCTCGACGACCGCGCTGACCAGCATCGTGTTCCCGACCGACTTGCTCATCTTCTCTCCGGCCAGGTTGACCATGGCGTTGTGCATCCACATCCGGGCGAACGGCCGGCCGGCGGCCCGCGACTGCGCCAGCTCGTTCTCGTGATGCGGGAAGCGCAGGTCGAGACCTCCGCCGTGGATGTCGAACTCGTCCCCGAGGTACTTGCCCGCCATCGCCGAGCACTCGAGGTGCCAGCCAGGCCTGCCAAGCCCCCACGGCGCCGACCAGGCCGCGGTCGCCGGCTCCTCCTCCTTCTTGAAACCCTTCCACAGGGCGAAGTCACGGGGATCGCGTTTGCCGCGCGGGTCCGCGTCGGTGGCCGCCTCCATGTCGTCGATGCGCTGGTTGGACAGCTCCCCGTATGAGGGCCACGACCGGACGTCGAAGTACACGTCGCCCGAGCCGTCTGCCGCCTCATAGGCGTGGCCCTTGGTGATCAGCTGGCCGATCAACTCGAGCATCTCCGGAATGTGGCCGGTCGCCCGCGGCTCGTACGTCGGAGGCAGGCAGCCGAGCACGGCGTACGCCTCGTGCAGCGCGAGCTCGTTGGCATAGGCGATCGACCACCACGGGCGCCCCTCGTCGACCTCCCTGGCGAGGATCCTGTCGTCGATGTCGGTGATGTTGGCGATCAGGGTCACGTCGTACCCGAGGTGCTCGAACCAGCGACGCGCCACGTCGAACGTCACCTCCTTGCGGATGTGCCCGACGTGTGGCGGCCCCTGCACCGTGAGGCCGCAGTGGTAGATCCCGACCTTGCCCGGCGCGACCGGGACGAAGTCGTGGACCGCCCTTGTCGCGGTGTCGTAGAGGCGAAGCGTCACCGGCACAGGGTACCGAGCGGGCG
>JBBQKY010000223.1:0-3645 GCA_038327385.1 Propionibacteriales bacterium | reverse complement strand
TGGTGATGTCCGGCGTCGACGACCTTCGGCTGGATGCGGACGGTCGAGCCGTCCCAGTCGGTGACGATGTCGAGCTCGTCGACGTCGAAGCCGAGGTCGTTGAGCCGCTCGATGCGCTGCTCGATCCGCCACATCTCGTCGGTGGAGAAGTTCTGCGTTGACGTGAGCTCCGACCACAGGCTCTCGTAACGGTCGGGCACACCGGTCGCGATGCTGTGTGCGTCGATCTCCTCGCTCATCAGGCCGCCCGCCTGCAGGTCGAGGATCTCGGCGAACAGGTTGCTGACGACGATGTCGAGGTCGTGCGCCCGCTGTCCGTTGCTGAGCTCCTGGTGGAGCTCACCTGTTTCGGCGTCGACAAGGTACGCCGCGAAGTCGCCTGCCGACCGGCGAAACAAGGTGTTCGACAGGGAGCAGTCTCCCCAGAAGAAGCCGGCGAGATGCAGCTTGATCAGGAGTACGACGAGCGCGTCGACGAGCTTCGGCATGGTGTCGGGCCGGACCCCCCGCGAGAACAGCTCACGGTAGGGCAGTGAGTGCTCCAGGTGCCGGGTGATGAGTGCCGGCTCGATGGGTTCGTCGTCCGGGGTCTCCCGGCCCGTCACCACAGCAACCGGCTCGACAGCGGGGACCCTGATCCGGCGCAGGTCGCGCAGCAGGCGGTACTCGCCCCAGGCGATCTGCTCGCGGGTCTCCTTCACGGCGTACAGCTGCTCCTTGACACGAACGAAACGCACGACGTGCCGCGACAGGCCACGCGGAAGCGCGACGAGGAAGGGGCCGTCCCAGTCCTCGAGCGACTGGTCCCACGGCAGCGTCACGAGAGCCGGCTGTGGCGTGGTCGCCATGATCCGCAGAGCCATGACATCGATCCTCCCACCCCCACGCGGGCCCGAGCGCTTCAGCCGGGCCCAGGGGTGAGGTCCGTGGGTCAGGGGCGGACCTGGCCCCGGTTCTCGTCGGTAGCCAGCCAGGCCGGTCCGGGGCCGGCGGACGCCTGCTCGTCCTCAGGGTTGCTGAGCACGCAGGTGCGCATGGACAGACAACCGCACCCGATGCAGCCGTTGAGCTTGCCCTTGAGCTGCTGGAGGTCGGCGATCTGCCGGTCCAGGCGAGCGCTCCAGGTCCGGGAGACCCGATCCCAGTCTGCTTTCGTCGGGGTCCGGGCTTGCGGAAGGGAGGCTAAGGCCTCGCGTACCTCCTCCAAGCTCAGCCCGACGCGCTGGGCGGCACGGATGAAGGCCACCCGGCGCAGCATGTTCCTCGGATAGCGGCGCTGGTTCCCCGTCGTACGGGTCGCGGCGAGGAGGCCAACCCCTTCGTAGAAGCGAAGAGCCGATGTCGCGACTCCGGACCGGGCGGACAGCTCGCCGATCGTCAGCTGCTGAGGAAGTCGCGCCATCGTCCCGTCCGGAAGTCGCTCTGGGTGCTCTGTCGATCATCGTCGGGCGGTGACCCGAGTTCAAGTTAACTTGATGCTGCTATGGAGCCTTCCGGAATGACCTGGCACACTGCGGCCCATGAGCGACCAGCACACCGGAACCCATGAGTTCGTCGACGACCCGCGCAACAGCAGCGTCCTCGTTTTCGTGAACGGTGACCTCAGACCGCGCGCCGAGGCCGTGGTCTCCGTCTTCGACAGCGGCTTCGTGCTGGGCGACGGGGTCTGGGAAGGGCTGCGCGTGCATCACGGACACCCCGCCTTCCTCGACCAGCACCTGGATCGACTGTTCGAGGGTGCGAGCGCGATCACCCTCGACATCGGCCGGACCCGCGAGGAGCTCACCCGGGACATCTACCGGACGCTGGCGGCCAATGATATGCGCGACGGGGTGCACGTCAGGCTGATGGTCACCCGAGGCGTGAAGTCCACGCCGTACCAGGACCCTCGCGTGACGATCGGCCCGGCAACCGTCGTCATCATCGCCGAGCACAAGGAGCCGCTGCCGCAGGTCGTCGACTCCGGGATCACCTTGTTCACCGTGCATGTACGTCGACCTAGCCCCGACATCCTCGACACCAAGATCAACTCGCACAGCAAGCTCAACGACATCACCGCGTGCATCCAGGCCTATACCGCCGGAGCCGATGAGGCGTTGATGCTGGACCCGCACGGGTTCGTGGCCACGTGCAACTCGACGCATTTCTTCATCGTCCGGCACGGCGAGGTGTGGACGTCGACGGGTGACTACTGCCTGGGCGGCATCACCCGGGCGAATATTCTTCGGCTGGCGCGAGCCGCCGGGCTGCCGACGTCCGAGCGGAGCTTCAGCCTGACCGACGTGTACGGCGCCGACGAGGCGTTCGTGACCGGTAGCTACGCGGGCGTCGTACCAGTGCGTTCGGTCGACGGCCGTGCCGTGGGCTCGGGCGACCGGCCGGTGATGCGCCAGCTCCGGGAGCTGTACGCCGCGGACGTCGAGCGCGACGTGTCCGCTCGTGAACGGCGCTAGGCGTGCCAGAGCCTGTCCGGATCGCCATGTGGTCTGGCCCGAGAAGCATCTCGACAGCACTCATGCGTGCCTGGGAGAACAGACCGGACTGTGTGGTGGTGGACGAGCCGTTGTACGCGCACTACCTCGCGGAGACCGGGATCGACCACCCCGGCCGCGCTGAGGTCATCGCTGCCGGGCAGACCGACTGGCGGGTGGTCGCGCAGCAGCTGTGCGCGCCGCAGCCGGAAAGCGTGAACGTCTTCTACCAGAAGCACATGGCTCACCACCTGTTGCCGGAGGTGGGGCGCTTGTGGCTGACGCAGCTGACCAACATGCTCTTGATCCGCGATCCCCGGGAGGTGGTCGCCAGCTACGTCAAGTCCCGTGAGAGCGTGACAGTCGACGACATCGGGCTGCGGCAGCAGGTGGAGCTGTACGACGATCTGTCGGTTGCTGGGCGAACCCCGCTGGTTATCGACGCCGCCGACTTCCTCCGTGACCCGGAGGGCCATCTACGCGGCCTCTGTGATCTCGTCGACCTCGACTTCGACGACGCGATGCTGCACTGGCCGGCTGGCCCGCGAGACGGCGACGGAGTGTGGGCTCCCTACTGGTACGAAGCTGTGTGGAAGTCGACCGGCTTCGCCTCGTACCGCAGCCGCGAGATCACGCTGACGGGCGCGGCACGCGAGGTGGCGCAGGGGTGCCTGCCGGCGTACGAGGGGCTGCGATCGGTGCGCTGGACGATCTGAGCCGCGAAAGCCGTATCAGCTGGCGGCTGGTCAGATCGCTGACGTCCTCACAGATCGCGTACTCCCCTGCGTGCCAGTGGCAGGGCGAACCAAAGGCCGCCGACGAGGAGGGCGGCGAGCACCGTGACGATGATGGGCGCGGCCCCACCGAACAGCACGTCGGTGACCAGGAACAGCACACCGGTGATGGCGAGCGCGAGGAACGACACCCCGACAATGCTCATCCGGTTCGCCATGAAGATCATGTGGTCCTTCTCGTGGTGCCGGAACAGCAGTCGGTGATAGACGGCCGGGGCGATCAGCCAGATCGACGCCAACGCGGTGCTCAGCAGGGTGCCGAAGTAGACGTACCGGTCCAGGCTTGTCACCGTGCCGAACACCTGGGAGAACGCCACCGTGAGGAGGAACGCGAACAGCATCTGAACGCCGGTCACCATCACGCGCAGCTCGTTGAGCAG
>JBBQKY010000222.1:0-3701 GCA_038327385.1 Propionibacteriales bacterium | reverse complement strand
CACGTCTGCCGGCTGCCCGTCGAGGTCGACGAGCCCGTAGCCAGGGGCAACCGGCTGGAAACCGGCGGCAGGACCGCTGCCAACGGCGACGGCGACGGCGATCGCCGAGTCGCGCCCGACGGGTCCGCCGCTGAAGACCGTCGGTGGCAGCGCTACCGCGTCGGACCACGCCGGGAGGACCTCCGCAACGAGAAGCTCCGACGGTCGGTTGATCACGACGCCGAGAGCACCGTCCTCGTCGTGGTTGAGCACCAGGATCACGGTGCGAGCGAAGTTCGGGTCCATCAGCCGGGGAGTGGCAACCAGCAGCTGGCCGTCCAGCGACACCATCAGTCGGCACCCCCCAGCGCGGCGTGCTTGACCGCCGCGGCCACAGCCTTGTGCACGTCCTCGTGGAAGACGCTCGGGATCATGTAGTTGGCGTTGAGCTCGCTGTCGCTGACCGTCGAGGCGATCGCCTGCGCTGCCGCCACCAACAGCGGCTCCCCGATGGCGGTGGCTGCTGCGTCGAGGAGGCCACGGAAGACTCCGGGGAACGCGAGGACGTTGTTGATCTGGTTCGGGTAGTCCGACCGTCCGGTCGCGACGACCGCGGCGTACTTCCGCGCCACCGCCGGGTCGATCTCGGGATCGGGATTCGCAAGCGCGAACACGATAGACCCGGGCGCCATGCCCGCGATGTCCTCACCGGTCAGCACGTCGGGCGCCGAGACCCCGATGAAGACATCGGCTCCTCGCACGGCCTCCTTGAGGGTTCCGTCGAAGTCCTCGGCGTTGGTGTTCTCGGCGATCCACCGCAGCGACGAGTCCATGCCGGCGCGGTTGCGGCTGATGACACCGGAGACGTCGGCGACGACGAGGTTGCGTGCACCCGAAGCCAGGATCAGCTTGGCGATGGCGGAGCCGGCCGCTCCGGCTCCCGACATCACGATGCGGACGTCCTGCATCTTCTTGTCCACCACGCGCAGGGCGTTGGTCAAGGCGGCGAGTACGACGATCGCCGTACCGTGCTGGTCGTCGTGGAAGACCGGGATGTCCAGCAGCTCCCGCAGCCGAGCCTCCACCTCGAAGCAGCGCGGCGCAGAGATGTCCTCGAGGTTGATGCCGGCGAAGACCGGCGCCACGATCTGGACGGTACGGACGATCTCGTCGACGTCCTGGGTATCGAGGCACAGCGGCCAGGCGTCGATGCCGGCGAACCGTTTGAAGAGCGCCGCCTTGCCCTCCATCACCGGCAGGGCAGCAGCCGGTCCGATGTTGCCGAGGCCGAGAACAGCCGAGCCGTCGGTGATGACGGCGACCGCGTTGCGCTTGACCGTCAGCCTTCTGACATCCTCCGGGTTGCTCACGATCGCGAGGGACACGCGGGCGACTCCGGGGGTGTAGACCATCGACAGGTCGTCACGGTTGCGGATCGGGTGCTTGGACGCCATCTCGATGGTGCCGCCGAGGTGCATCAAGAACGTACGGTCGGACACCTTGTGGACGTCGACGCCCTCTACCGCGCGCAGCGCGGTCACGATGTCCGCGGCGTGTGTCGTGTCCCGCGCCGCGCACGTCACGTCGATGTTGAGCCTGTCGACACCCGAGGAGGTGACGTCGAGGGCCGTGACGATGCCGCCGGTGGCCTCGACGGCCTGGGTCAGCTGGCTCACCTCGGTGCCGACCGCCGGAACGTCGAGGCGGACGGTGATCGAGTAGGAGACACTCGGGCTCGCGTTCATGAGTCCATCATCGCAAGTGAAGCGGGTCGGTCAGGGGCGGAGGGTGACGCTGCCCCCATTGGCTGGCACGAGCTCGATGAAGGTGTGACCTGCTGGCACCGTGACCGGCTTCCCGCCCGAGTCGCGAAGCGTGACGGCGCCCCGGGTGCCGTCCTTGTGCCAGCTGCCGCGAACCGCCTTGTCGCCGTGGATCAGCGTCGCCTCACCGGTGCCGTAGAAGAACGTCTCGGGGACGGGGTTGCCCCCCGGGTCGAGATATCCGGCGTCCCCCACCTGCACCCGGAGGATCAGGATGTTGTCGACTGGGAAGTCGTGCCCACCCAGCGCATAGGAGTTCGTCCGCACCCACCGGTGGCCGACCAGCCTCCAGTCATCGGTATGCGCGCCGGAAAACGTGGCCGTGACGGAGCTGACCGGGATGCTGCCGTGGAAGATACTCGCTCTCCCGAACGTCAGGTAAGGCTGGTTGGGGGGTCGCCACTCCCGGCCGACCGTCGTGGCGACGGCCGGCAGATGCATCATCAGGTTGTACGGCGCGTAGCGGTCGCTGGACCGGTAGAACCCCGCGGCGCCCTCGGTGATGCGGTTGATGCCCGCCTCGTTCAGCAGCATCATCGTCTTGCCCGCCGCCCCAGACGCCACGATGAACGCGTTCGCGGGCTCGGTGATGCCGATGTCCGACGCCCGCATGGACCGCACCGGTCCAACCCGCCCCGGGATATGCGAGTAGTAAAAGGCTGCCAGCCGGGTGATGCCACCCTCGACAAGCTCCTCGACGACCATGTCTGCGCCGTCAAGCCCCAGCTGCGGGGCGGCGCTCGACGTGTTGTCGACCTTGACGACATAGACCGGGTGGGCGGGGAGCTTGGCGGTGCGAGGCAGACCGGTCAATGGCCAGGTCTTGCCGGCCGGGTGAGCAGTCGGCGTCGACGTCGGCAGGACGGGCGAGGGAGCTGTGGCCACGGTGCGCGTCGGGCTCTGGCTCGGGCGCGGGCTGCGGGTCGGCGAGGTGTCCTGCGTGCTACCGCTGCACCCTGCGCCGGTGAGCGCGAGCGCGAGCACCACCGCGCCGACGGCGAGGGCTCGAGATGGGAGGGGACGGGCCATGGCGTCAAGTGTGCCTCAGCAGCACACCGCCCTGGCTCACAACGCGCGGCGTGTGAGACCGGCGTCCACCGGGAAGGGGTCCGTTGGGCGCCGCCTCAAACGGCTCAGTCAGGGGCGTCTGGTACCGGCGTACCAGGCAGTCGTCCAGACCGCCTCGCGGTGCACGACCTCACCGGTGTGCGGCGCGTGGATGATCACCGCACGGCCCTGGGAGTTCCAGTACAGGAAGAGCCCCACGTGGTAGACGTGGCCCGAGCTGTCGTGGAAGGCAACGAGATCTCCGCGGATCAGGTTCTTCTTGAGGATGTGACGCACCGCGGAGTACTGTGCGGCGGACGTCCGCGGCAGCTTGAGCTGGGCGTGGGCGTAGGAGTACATCGTCAGACCCGAGCAGTCGAAGGCATTCGGTCCGGCGGCGCCGTAGACGTACGGGTCGCCGATCTGCGCGACTGCGATGTCCGCTGCGTGGTCGATCTTGTTGACGATGCGCGATGCGGCGTCGAGCTGCACACCCTGGTGAGCAGCCAGACCCGCCTCCGCGGCGGGTAGTGGAGCTGCCGACGCAGTCGGAGCCGCCAGCAGCGCAAGGCTGACGACCGTGGCGAGAGACAAGGGGACAGCGGCGCACAGGCGGCGCCCGGCTGCGGATGCAGACATAGTGACGGCTCCTTCTCACGCCTGTGAGGTGAGCTGTCGGGTTCGGGCGAGAAGGTGCCCGGCCGCCACAAGGACGGCTTAACCCCGAGCGCCGCACGGCAGAGCCGTTGCGGTGCATGGAAGTGGGTCCCCCACTTCTGCCCCAGCTGAGATTTTCTGTGTGGGCGGATGGGTCACAGGCGGCATGGGGCAGAACTCGGCGTACGACACCTG
>JBBQKY010000221.1:0-3735 GCA_038327385.1 Propionibacteriales bacterium | reverse complement strand
ACAACCGAGCCTGTGCGCGGAACTTGCGATCGGCCGGCGGCTCCAGGCGGCTACTCCGGAGGTTGGTGCTCGAGCCAGCCGCGGAAGGCATCGAGGTTGCGGGTGGACTCACCGCGCTCGCGGCGCCAGTCCCACTCCTTGCGGATCGACGTGGCGAACCCCAGCTCGAGGATGGTGTTGAACGACTCGTCGGCGTAGGTCAGCACCGCGCCCAGCAGCCGGTCCAGCTCCCGCGCCGTCACCGAGTCCAGCGAGATGCGCCCGTCCAGGAAGATGTCGCCGTTGTGGTCGACACCGAAGGCAACGCCGTACAGGCGCAGGTTTCGGCCGAGCAGCCAGCGGTAGACCTCTGCGTGGTTCTCATCCGGGTTCCGGCAGACGAAGGCGTGCACGGCCAAAGCATGGTCGCCGACAGCGAGCTGACAGGGCGTCGACAGCTTCCGCTCCCCGGGGAGATCGAAGGCGAAGACGCCCGGCCGTGGCTCTTGTGCGTCGAGGTGCGCCGCCGCAAGGGCGCTCCGCACCACATCCGAAACGACGTCGAAGGATGACCGCTGGGGGCTGTCTGCCAGCGGAGACGACATCACAGCGCGGCGGCCATCGCCTCGCCGGCCATCAAGGACTTCGCGTCGACGTAGGCGTCGAGCGTCAGCTCGGCAGTGCGCGCCCACCCGAAGGCGCCGGCGTGCTCGGCGCCGGCCCGGCCGAGGGAGCCCAGCAGCCGCGGCCGCGTCAGCAGGTGCTCGATGACCCCCGCGTAGTCGTCGGGGTCGTGCCCGTCGACCAGGATGCCGGTGACACCGTCGCGCACCGCGGTCGGCAGCCCCCCGACGTTGGCGGCCACGACCGGCGTACCGCACGCCTGGGCCTCCAGCGCGACGAGACCGAAGGACTCGTTGTACGACGGGACGCACACCAGCGAGGCGGCCCGGTAGTAGTCGATGAGCGCCTCCCGGGCCATCGGCGGCACGAAGCGGACGACGTCGGCGACACCGAGTCGCGCCGCCAAGGCCATCAGCTCCCCCAGGACACCGACGCCCGGACCCGAAGGCCCGCCGATGATCGGCACCACGAGCCGGCTGCGCAGGTCGGGGCGGCGCGCCAGGATCATCGCCGTGGCCCGGATCACGACGTCGGGGGCCTTCAACGCCTGCAGCCGGCCGGCGAACATCACGACCAGAGCATCGCGGTCCATCCCCAGCGCATCCCGAGCGGCCGCCGCGTCACCAGGGCTGAACACGTCGAGGTCGACGCCGGGATGGATCACCCGGACTCGCGCCGGCGAAGCGCCGTACAGGTCCACCAGCTGCTGACTCTCTGCCGGCGTGCTGGCGATGATGAGGTCCGCGGCGTCGACGACCTGCTCCTCGCCGATGGTCCGCGCCAGCGGCTCGGCTTCGTCACCGGCGGCAAGCAGGTCGTTCTTCACCTTGGCCATCGTGTGCATCGAGTGCACCAACGGCACGCCCCACCGGTCACGGGCGAGCGTGCCGATCTGGCCGGACAGCCAGTAGTGGGAGTGGATCAGGTCGTAGTAGCCCGGCTCGTAGGCGGCCTCGGTGCGCAGCACCTCGCGGGCGAACGTGCACAGCTGCCCCGGCAGGTCCGTCTTCGACAGGCCTTCGAACGGCCCGGCGATGACATGGCGGACCAGGATCCCCGGCTCCATCTCGGTAACCGACGGCTGCGAGCCGGAGGTGGCTCGGGTGAAGATCTCCACCTTGGTGCCCAAGGCGGCGAGGCGGCGGGAGAGCTCGACGATGTAGACGTTCATACCCCCGGCGTCGCCGCTACCGGGCTGCTCCAACGGCGAGGTATGGACGCTGAGCATCGCCACCCGGCCCAGGCTGCGGGTACGGCGATCCACCCGCACGACGTTGCCGCCGGACTTGCCCTGGCCATCGCCGCGATGCATCCGTCGCTACCTCCGAGTCACTGCAACACCGCGCCAGTCTTCCCTATGCCCTGAGTGGTCCCGAGCCTGGCCCGAGCCATCGCGGCCGGTGACAAGATGGCGGGCATGCAGTCCTCGCGCCCCGTCGCCGTCGTCACCGGAGCCAGCAGCGGCATCGGCGCTGCCTGCGCCCGTCATCTCGCAACTGCCGGCTTCTACGTCGTGTGCGCCGCCCGCCGGGAGGACCGCATCAGCGCCATCGCCGAGGAGATCGACGGCGCGGCCGTTGTCTGCGACGTCCGCGACGTCGAGCAGGTGGCGCGCCTGGCCCACCGGGTAGGCGACTCGCTGCGCGTGCTCGTCAACAACGCCGGCGCCGCCCTCGGCGCCGACACCGTCGCGGAGGCGGACCCCGACCGGTGGCGGGCGATGTACGAGCTGAACGTGCTGGGCACGCTCAATGTCACGCAGGCGCTGCTGCCGGCGCTGCTCGCCAGCGGCGACGGCGTCCTGGTCAACATGGGCTCCACCGCCGGCCACACGACGTACGAGCGGGGCGGCGGCTACACCGCGGCCAAGCACGCGGTGGCGGCGATGACGCAGACGCTGCGCCTCGAGCTGCTCGGCCAGCCGGTTCGCATCACCGAGATCTCCCCGGGCATGGTGCAGACGGAGGAGTTCGGCCTGGTGCGGTACGACGGGGACACGGATCGACGAGATGCGGTGTACGCCGGCGTACCCGGCCCGCTCACCGCCGACGACGTGGCGGACGCGGTCACCTGGGTCGCGACGCGGCCGTCACACGTCAACATCGACCAGCTGACGATCCGGCCACGGGCGCAGGCGACGCAGGACAAGGTGCATCGGGTCTGAGAGCAGCTCGGCGTCGCAGCAGGAAGCGGCGCTCGGTGTCGTTGCTGCACAGGGCAAGCGCTTCCGCGTACGCCACGGCTGCCTCCTCGCGGCGGCCCAGGCGGGCGAGGATGTCGGCGCGCGTGGCGGGCAGGTAGCAGTAGCCCTGCAGTGCCGGGTCGTCGCCGAGACGGTCGAGCTCGGCCAGCAGGCCGGCCAGGTCGGTACCGGCCTGGAGGCTGCGCGCCGCGACCCGGTTGAGTGCCACGACCGGCGAGGGCCAGCGGGTCATCAGCGCGTCGTACATGCGGGCCACCTGCCGCCAGTCCGTGGCGTCCCACGACGGCGCGGTCGCGTGCAGGCCGGCGATTGCCGCCTGCAGCGTGAAGCGTCCCTCGCCGTGCTGCAGTGCCGCAGTGGCACGGGAGAGTCCCTCGTCCAGCAGCGCGCGGTCCCAGCCGGCTCGGTCCTGGTCTGCCAGCAGTACGAGCTCGCCGTCTGGGCTGACCCGTGTCGCGCCGCGCGCCTGAGTGAGCAGCAGCAGAGCGAGCAGTCCGGCGGCCTCCGGCTCGCCTGGCATCAGGGCGACGAGCATGCGTGCCAGATCAACCGCACGACCGGGGAGATCAGTCCGCATCAGGGCGTCCCCGCTTGCGGTGTGGCCTGCGGTGTACACGAGGTGGACGACTGTCAGCACGGCGTCGAGACGCTGCGGCAGCTCATCCCGGCCGGGAACCCGGAACGGGATCCGCGCTGCGGCAATCTTCTTCTTGGCCCGGGTGATCCTCGCGGCGGCGGTGCTCTCCTTGACCAGCAGACAGCCGGCCACCTCAGCGGTCGTGAGACCGCACATCAGCCGGAGAGTCAGCGCGACGCGCGACTGCGGGGCGAGGGCGGGGTGGCAGCAGGTGAAGATCAGCCGCAGCAGGTCGACAGGCTCCTCGGCCTCGCCTCCGAGGTCCCCCGGCCTCCCGGGGGACGTGGTGTCC
>JBBQKY010000220.1:0-3774 GCA_038327385.1 Propionibacteriales bacterium | reverse complement strand
GATCTGGCTCGCCCCGCACTGGCAGCTACTGGACCGACACGTGTTCGCGCTGAATCCGCGCGGCTACCGGGGCCAGCAGGCGCGCGCGCTGGGACTGGACCGAGCGGCGCGATGGACGTGGGCCAAGGAGGCACGCATCGTCCAGGTTGTCCGCCTGCACGCGGGCGGGCGAAGGTTCGTGGTCGCGAACACCCACTGCACCGGCTTCGCTAGCGACAGCCGGATCCCCGACGCCGAGCTGCTCCGGGCTGCGCAGTTCGCAGCATCACTCGCGCTGCCCGACGACGTGCTCGTACTTGCGGGTGACTTCAATCTCCGCATGGGCTCGTCCCACACGCTTGCGCTACTCACCGGGTCAGAGTGGGGATTCTCGGCACCGGGCCCAGGCATAGACCATGTGCTGGTCCGCGCGTCACCGGCGGGTCGGCTGCAGGTCTGGCCGGAGGAGCGGCGCCGCCGACCCGACGGGACGCTACTGTCCGACCATGCCCCAGTGGAGCTCGAGATCGAACCTTGACCCGGTCATTCCATCTCGGCAGGTCTGAGAGGCGTCACCTGCTGCGCCACCTCGCACAAGCTCACGATCGGCCCCAGCGCCTTAGCGCCGCACGCGACCTTCTGGAGAAGCTTCTTGAACCGAGCTGCCTCGCTCGGTGCCAGAGTGCTCAAGAGCTGCGACTCCGCTTGCCGGAGCAGCTCCTGCCGCTGCTGCAAGACGCTACGTCCCTGGTCGGTGGCTACCAGGATGCGACTACGACGGTCGGCGGGGTCTGGACGGCGTACCACCAAGCCGAGTCGCTCCAGGTCGTCGATCAGGTAGGTCAGGACCGTCCGGTCGATGCCGAGCTCCTCGGCGATCGCGCCCTGGTTGCCGCCAGCGTCGCGCAACGCGGCCGCCATCACCTGGTAGCCGCGCGGACCGCCGGGCAGATCGCGTAGTACGGTGTCGGCCGCTTTCACGTACGAGCGAAAGGTCACGCCGAGCATCCAACCCAGGTCTTCCTCGAGCGCAAACGCCGACTTGCGCGTCGTCTCAGCTGCAATCGCCATGCCGCTACTGTACGACGTTTTGCAGATGTTCTGTGCTACCGAACATCTGTGAGGAATACCATAGCCTGAGAGGGGTTGTGGTAGTAGAGCGGGTCGGCAGGGCGATGGAGGAGAGCGATGCGATCGAGACCAAGCACATGCGGCGGCAGCCTCGGTGAACGACGCCGGCTGCGTACTTTGGCGAGTGCCTGATGACTGACTACGGCCACGACTTGATGTTCGGCTCGTTCCTCACGCCCGCTGCCGGGGACCCGCCGCGCGTCGTGGAGCTGGCCGTGCTGTCGGAGCGGGTGGGCCTCGACCTGGCCACCTTCCAGGATCACCCTTACCAGCCGGCGTTTCTGGACACTTGGACGTTGCTGAGCTTCGTCGCCGCCCGCACCAGCACGATCCACCTGTCCGCGAACGTCACGAACCTGCCGCTACGTCCACCAGCCGTGCTGGCGCGCAGCCTGGCAAGCCTCGATCTGCTCAGTGCTGGCCGCATCGAGCTCGGGTTGGGTGCCGGCGCCTTCTGGGACGCGATCGAGGCGATGGGTGGCCCTCGCCGAACACCCGGCCAGGCCCTGCGATCGCTCGAGGAGGCAATCGAGGTCATTCAGCAGACGTGGGACGCCGGAGCACGAGGCGGAGTGCGCGTCGACGGTGCGCACTACAAGGTCGTCGGTGCCAAACGCGGCCCGGCGCCGGCGCACGACATCGCGATCTGGCTCGGCGCGTACAAGCCGGGCATGCTCGCCCTGACCGGGCGGCGCGCCGATGGCTGGCTGCCGTCGATGCCGTACCTCAAACCCGGCGACCTCGCTGCCGGCAACGCGATCATCGACGAGGCGGCTCAGCAGGCCGACCGCTCGCCTGCCGACGTTCGCCGGCTGCTGAACATCAACGGGAAGTTCCTCCCCTCTGGCCGTGGACCGCTCAACGGGCCGGCCGAGCAATGGGCCGAAGAGCTCGCCGACCTAACGCTCACCGACGGCATCAGCGCGTTCATCCTGGGCACCGACGACGCCGACGACCTGCGTCGGTTCGCCGCCGAGGTGGCACCTGCCGTGCGCGAGCTCGTGGCGGGTGAGCGGTCGGGTGGTCGCGCCAGCAGAGGCCCATCAGCCGGCCCGACGCCGGTTGAGGGCGGCCGCCGCAGCCGCGAACAGGTGTGGGACGAGTCGACGCGCCCGGTCGGCCCCACGCCGGATCCCGCCCAAACGTACACCCCGCAGCAGCAAGCCAGCGGAAAGCACCTGATCGACGTCCACGACGCCCTGCGTGCCGAGCTCGCGCAGGTCCTCGACCTCATCGAGCAGGTCGCCGCCGGAACGATGAGCGCCGAGGCGGCCCGTTCGGACATCAACACCATGACGATGCGCCAGAACAAGTGGGTGCTCGGGACCTACTGCGAGTCCTACTGCCGGGTCGTGACGACCCACCACACGCTCGAGGACCGGCAGATCTTCCCGCACCTGCGCGCCGGTGATGCCCGCCTCGGTCCGGTGATCGACCGGCTCCAGCAGGAGCACCACGCCATCCACGATGTGCTGGAGGGTGTCGACCGGGCGCTGGTGGCCTTCGTGTCCGTGCCCGACGGCATGACGAAGCTTCGAGCCGCCGTCGACCTGCTCAGCGATTCGCTCCTCTCGCACCTCGCCTACGAAGAGCGCGAGCTCGTCGAGCCGCTGGCCCGCCTCGGCCTGGGGTGACCGAGCACGTCGCCTGTCGGGCTCAGAGTGTTCTGGAGCTGAGGGTGGTGTCCTTGGTGATCCAGAAGCTGGAGCCGTGTGGGACCAGGTCGAGCCGTTTCCGCTCGACGACGTCACGACCGTCCGAGAAGTGATAGGTGATCGTGTAGTCGACGGCCGAGCCGGGGACCGCCTGGACGTCCGCCACGTCGATGGAGTCGATGGAACCCCAGAAGCCGTCGTACGACGAGCGCCCGATGGTCTGCTGCATCGAGGGTGCCAACTCCGTCCAGCCGGTGTTGGTGTCGCCCGGGACGAGGCTGAAGTACGACGTGGCGAAGCCCACCATTGCCTGAGCCGACGACGCCGGTGGCGGCGGGCTGGCGGTTCGCAGAGCGCTCGTCGGCGGGGTTGTCGGCGGCGTCGTGGGAGCCGTCGTGGGTGGCGTCGTAGGAGCCGTCGTGGGCGGCGCGGTGCCCGCAGAAGCGCCCGTCGGCTTGCCCGACGTGTCGGTTGACGTCGTACCGCCTGCCGCCGGGTGCCGGTGGCCAGCCGGAACGGGCGGCCCCGACTGCTGGTCGGGCGAGGAAGACGAGGTGAGCACAGCCCATGCCAAGACTCCGCCGGCGATCAGGACCAGCACCACCAGGGCCCCGACGGCGAGAAGCGCCAGGGACGGTCGTTCTGCGCCGCGCGGCTCGGCGGGCTCTTCGCGCGTCGATGAGCCCACCGTGGTCGGCGAAGTGGAGCTGGGGGGCTCCGCCGCCGGTGCCCTGCCGGGGTCGCGAACCCCCGCACGCTCGAGCATGGCCCCGAGCATGCCCACCGGACGCTGATGCAGCGTCGTCTCGCTGTAGGCGCGATCCCGCTGTCGGGCTCGAGAGGCCGCCAGGTCGTTCGGATCAGCCAGCTTGGTGAGGGCGGCTAGAGCGGCCGGCATGGACGCCCGGGTGGCCGCGTTCGGGTCCAACATCGAGGTCAGGATGGGCGATAGTGCCCCCGCGTTCACCGGCGGCGGGTGTCGCTCGGAAGCGATCCTGGCGACCATCGC
>JBBQKY010000219.1:0-3869 GCA_038327385.1 Propionibacteriales bacterium | reverse complement strand
AAGGCCGAGCCCAGGTTGCTGGTCAAGATGATGATCGCGTTCCGGAAGTCGACGGTGCGCCCTTGCCCGTCGGTCAACCGTCCGTCGTCGAGCACCTGAAGCAGGATGTCGAAGACCTCCGGATGCGCCTTCTCCACCTCGTCGAGCAGGATCACGGAGTACGGCCGGCGGCGCACCGCCTCGGTGAGCTGCCCGCCCTCGTCGTACCCGACATACCCCGGTGGAGCTCCGACGAGCCGCGAGACCGAGTGCTTCTCGGAGTACTCGCTCATGTCGATGCGGGTGATGGCCCGCTCGTCGTCGAACAGGAAGTCGGCGAGCGCCTTGGCCAGCTCGGTCTTGCCGACGCCGGTCGGCCCGAGGAACAGGAACGACCCGGTGGGCCGGTCCGGGTCGGAGATGCCGGCGCGAGCGCGTCGTACGGCGTCGGAGACTGCCGTGACAGCGGCCCGCTGGCCGATCAGCCGGTTGCCGAGCTCGTCCTCCATGCGGAGCAGCTTCCCCGTCTCCCCCTCGAGCAGCCGGCCGGTGGGGATGCCGGTCCACGAGGCCACGACGGACGCGATCTCGTCGGCGTCGACCTCCTCACGCACCATCAAGTCGGTGGGCTCGGACTCCTGGGCCTGCTCGAGCTCCTTCTGCAGCCTGGGGATCTCGTTGTACTGGATCTCACCGGCGCGGCGGAAGCTCTCCTCGCCGCCGAGGCGGACCAGCTTCTCGGCCTCCGTGCGGAGGTTGTCGATCTGCTCCTTGATCTCGCCGACCCGGTTGAGACCCTGCTTCTCGCTGTCCCACCGGGCCTCTAGGGCGCGCAGCTGCTCGGACCTGTCGGCGAGCTCGGCCCGCAGCGTCACCAGGCGCCCCGCCGAGGCGGCATCCTGCTCCCGCTCGAGGGCGAACTCCTCCATCTTCAGCCGGTCGACCTGCCTGCGCAGCTCGTCGATCTCGATGGGACTCGAGTCGATCTCCATCCGCAGCCGCGCCGAGGCCTCGTCGATCAGGTCGATTGCCTTGTCGGGAAGCTGACGGCCGCTGATGTAACGGTCGGACAGGGTGGCGGCCGCGACGAGAGCGGAGTCGGCGATCGACACCTTGTGGTGGGCCTCGTAGCGCTCCTTGAGCCCCCGGAGGATCGCGATGGTGTCCTCGACGCTGGGCTCTCCGACGTACACCTGCTGGAAGCGCCGCTCCAACGCGGCGTCCTTCTCGATGTGCCGGCGGTACTCCTCGAGCGTCGTGGCACCGATCAGGCGGAGCTCACCGCGCGCCAGCATGGGCTTAAGCATGTTGCCCGCGTCCATCGCGGAGTCGCCGGTCGCACCGGCCCGGACGACGGTGTGCAACTCGTCGATGAACGTGATCACCTGACCGCCGGATTCCTTGATCTCACCCAGGACCGCCTTGAGCCGCTCCTCGAACTCGCCGCGGTACTTGGCGCCGGCGACCATCGCGCCGAGGTCCAGCGAGAGCAGCCGACGCCCACGCAGCGACTCGGGCACGTCGCCCGCCACGATGCGCTGGGCGAGCCCCTCGACGACGGCGGTCTTGCCGACTCCCGGCTCGCCGATCAGCACCGGGTTGTTCTTCGTACGACGTGAGAGGACCTGGACGACGCGGCGGATCTCGCTGTCGCGACCGATGACCGGGTCGAGATGGCCGTCGCGGGCGGCGGCGGTGAGGTCGACGGCGTACTTCTCCAGCGCCTGGTACGTGGCCTCCGGGTCGGGGCTGGTGACGCGCGCCGAGCCGCGCACGGACTCGAAGGCGGACTGCAGGGCGGCGGCGGACGCGCCGGACTCCTCGAGCAGGCCCTTGACAGGACTGTCGACCGTGGCCAGTGCGACCAGGATGTGCTCGGTCGAGGTGTACTCGTCGCCGAGCGTCTCCGCGCTCTTCTCCGCTGCCTGCAGCGTGAGGATCGTCGCCCGGGAGTACGACGGTGACGAGACCGTCGACCCGGCGGCGGCGGGCAGCTTGCTGAGCAGGTCGGTTGCCTGCTTGGCAACAGTGTCGGGCTCGAGGCCGATCGCCTTGAGCAGCTCACCGGCGATCCCCTCGGGCTGCGCGAGCAGCGCTGACAACAGGTGAGCGGGCTCTACTGCCGGGTTGCCGGCTGAGGTGGCGAGCTGAATGGCAGCCCCGATGGCTTCCTGGCTTCGGCGGGTGAACCGGTTGGCGTCCATCGGCTAAGGGTCTCCTGCTGTGGTAGGTGCGTCGTCTCTGAGTCGTCGTACGGCGTCTCGAGTCGAGGTGGGTAGTCGCTTCCTCTGTGCAAACGTGGCCAGAGTTGAGCCTATTCCACTCAACTCTACCGGAGGCGTGAACCCCCGCTACGACATGTTGGTCAACATGACCTAGTCAACCTAGACTGAACCATGGCCAAGACAGTAAAGGTACAAGACGCAAAGACACACCTCTCCGCGATCCTGCATGAGGTCGAGCGCGGCGAGCATTACATCATCGCCCGCGGCGACCTCCCCGTGGCCAGGCTCATCCCCGCGTCCGGCGAGGTCGAGCGCGACTGGGGCTTCCTCCCCTATGTCGTCCCGGACACCTTCCTCGAGCCACTGCCCGCAGACGAGCTCGCCGCATGGCTGGGGTGAGCCCGACGCGCCAGTCGTTCATGGTGGACACACACGTCCTCCTGTGGATGCTCACCGAGCCTGGCCGGCTGTCGTCACCGGCCTCCCGGCTGCTGGCCAAGGCGGAGGTCGGCCTCGTCGTATCGGCGGCATCAGCGTGGGAGATCGCGACCAAGCAGCGGCTGGGTAGGCTGCCACAAGCTGAGGTGCTAGTGCGTGGCTATCCCCACCATCTGGGTCGGCTTGCCGCGGCCGAACTCACGATCACGTCCGAGCACGCCCTTCTCGCGGGGTCGCTGGAGTGGCCGAACCGGGATCCGTTCGACCGGATGATCGCCGCACAGTGCATGATCGAGTCGCTCCCCCTGGTCACGGCGGACCACGCGTTCGATTCTCTGTCTGGTGTGCGCCTCATCTGGTGACGAGTACCGCGTACTCGCTGGGCGCCAGACTGGAGTTGGCACGCATCTCGTCGGCGGCAGCCCACAGTCGCTTGCGCACCGCTGCGAGGTCCGTACCGTCCATCAATGCCTCTCCCCGGGCTGCTCACAGACGATGTGGTGGCCCACTCTAACGTCGGCGCGGGCTCTGACGACCCACGCCAAGACGCCGGCTTTGACCCTTGTCCACAACGGATTCCAGCTATCCACAACATCGAACATACGTTTGAAAACTGTCGGTTGGTGGTCATAGGGTTGGTACATGACAACGACCGACGACCTGACGACCCGGACGGGTGACAGTTGTGCAGCTGACCCGTTCGACGCGTGTCTGTCCACGTTGGGTACGGCGCTGGCCGGGACTGTCGACACGCCGGTGTGGATGCTGTCAGAGCAGGCGGTGCAGGAGCGGCTGACGCAGGCGCTGCGTGTCCGCGGCCAGGTGGAGGAGCTGACCGCCCGGCTGCTCGCATCGGTCCAGGCAAGGGAGATCCCGCGGGTGGCAGGGGCGGCGTCGACGCGGGCGTGGCTGATGGCCACCCGTGGGCTGTCGGCCCAGGACGCCGCGCGACTCGTCAGGGAGACTGCCGTCTTCGGCACGAGCGAAGAGCTTGCCGAGCCGCGGTCTGCGGCCACCAGGTCGGCGTGGGCCACCGGGCAGGTGTCGGCGGAGCAGTCGGTGCTGATCGCCGGCACTGTCGACAAGCTCGGGCCGGGCGTCCAGCAGACTGCGGTGGACGGGCTGCAGACGGACCTTGTGCGCTACGCACAGACCCTGTCGTGGACCGAGCTGCAGCACGTCTGCTCCCACGCAGTGGAGGTGGTCGACCCTGATGCCGCCGACGCC
>JBBQKY010000218.1:0-3877 GCA_038327385.1 Propionibacteriales bacterium | reverse complement strand
TCGTCGCGGCGAGTTCGCCGTCCGTGGCGGGATTGTCGATGTCTTCCCGCCCACCGCTGACCATCCGCTGCGGGTGGAGTTCTGGGGTGATGAGGTCTCCGAGATCCGCTCCTTCGCGGTCGCCGACCAGCGCACCCTGGCACCCGCCGACGAGCTGCACGCACCGCCGTGCCGGGAACTGCTGCTCACCGAAGGGGTGCGGGCCGCCGCGGCGCAGCTCGTCGCGCAGGCCCCGGCCGGGCCGGTGGCGCAGCTGTTGGAGAAGATCGCCGCCGGGATCCCAGCCGAGGGCATGGAATCGCTCATCCCGGTGCTCGCCGGGGAGCTGGCGCTGCTCACCGACGTGATGCCGGCGGGCACCCACGTGGTGCTCGCCGATCCGGAACGGATCCGGACCCGGGCCGCCGACCTGGTCCGGACCGGGCAGGAGTTCCTGGAAGCGTCCTGGATGGTCGCCGCGGGGGGCGGTGCCGCTCCGGTCGACGTCGCGACACTGGATCTGTCGGCGTCGGCCTACCGCGGCCTGGGCGAGGTCGCCGCGCACGCCCGCAGTACCGGGCTGGCCTGGTGGACGCTGAGCCCGCTGACCACTGATTCCCACGGCGCGCTGCAACTGCAGATCCTTGCCGCGCAGCCCTATCACGGTGACGTGACGCGCGCATTCGCCGACCTGCGAGCGCATACCGCCACCGGCGGCGCCGCAGTGCTGGTGGTGCCTGGCACCGGGACCGCGCAGCGGGCCTGCGAGCAGTTGCGCGACGCCGATGTGCCGGCGGTGCACGCCGCCGATGGACTGGTCCACCCACCCGCAGCGGGCACTGTCACGGTGGTGCGCGGCACCGTGGAGGACGGTTTCACAGTCCCCGCGCTGGCGTTGGTGGTGCTCACCGAGGCGGACATCACCGGCGCCCGCGGTGGCACCAGCAGCCGGGAAATGTCGAAGATGCCGGTCCGCCGTCGCAACGCGGTGGACCCGCTGGCATTGCGCAGCGGCGATCACGTGGTGCACGAGCAGCACGGCATCGGCCGGTTCCTGGAGATGGTGCGGCGCACCGTCAAGGGCGCTGCCGAGTCCACTCGCGAGTACCTGCTGGTGGAGTACGCGCCCAGCAAGCGGGGTCAACCAGGAGACCGGCTCTACGTCCCCACCGACCAGCTAGACCAGGTCACCCGCTACGTCGGGGGCGAGCTGCCGACGCTGAGCAAGCTGGGCGGCTCGGATTGGGCCAAGACCAAGGGCCGGGCTCGCAAGGCGGTCAAGGAGATCGCTGCTGAGCTGGTGCAGCTGTATGCGGCTCGACAGTCCTCCCCGGGGCACCCGTTCGGCCCGGACACTCCATGGCAGGCCGAGCTGGAGGACGCCTTCCCCTACACCGAGACGCCCGACCAGCTCGCCGCGATCAACGAGGTCAAGGAAGACATGCGCCGCGGTGTCCCGATGGACCGGGTGGTCTGCGGTGACGTCGGCTACGGCAAGACCGAGATCGCTGTGCGGGCCGCCTTCAAAGCCGTCCAGGACGGCAAACAGGTAGCCGTGCTGGTACCCACCACCCTGCTCGCCCAGCAACACCTGCAGACGTTCTCCGACCGGATGCGCCCGTTCCCGGTCACGGTGCGTGGGCTGTCGCGGTTCACCCACCCCGGCGATGCGACGGAGGTGCTGCGCGGGCTCGCCGAAGGTTCGGTGGACATCGTGATCGGCACCCACCGGCTGTTGCAGCCGAGCGTGCGCTGGAAGGATCTTGGCCTGGTAGTGGTCGATGAGGAGCAGCGCTTCGGCGTCGAGCACAAGGAGCACATCAAGGCGTTGCGCACAGCCGTCGATGTGCTGACCATGTCGGCCACCCCGATCCCGCGGACCTTGGAGATGAGCCTGGCCGGCATCCGCGAGATGTCGACCATCCTCACCCCACCGGAGGACCGCCACCCGGTGCTGACCTACGTCGGTGCCTACGACGACAAGCAGGTCGGCGCCGCGATCCGCCGCGAGCTGTTGCGCGACGGGCAGGTCTTCTACGTGCACAACCGGGTGTCGTCGATCGAGAAGGCCGCTCGGCGGATCCGCGAGCTGGTGCCCGAGGCGCGGGTGGCGGTGGCGCACGGGCAGATGAACGAGGACCAGCTCGAACGCACCGTCGCTGGGTTCTGGGACCGTGAGTACGACGTGTTGGTCTGTACCACGATCGTCGAGAACGGGCTGGACATCTCCAACGCCAACACGCTGATCGTCGAGCGCGGTGACCTGCTCGGGCTCGCCCAAGCGCACCAGCTACGCGGGCGTGTCGGACGCGGTCGCGAGCGTGGATACGCCTACTTCCTCTACCCGGCTGAGACGCCGCTGACCGAGCTGGCGCACGACCGGCTGTCCACCATCGCCCAGCACACCGAGCTGGGCGCGGGCATGGCAGTCGCGATGAAGGACCTCGAAATCCGCGGCGCGGGCAACATCCTGGGTGGTGAGCAGTCCGGGCACATCGCCGGAGTCGGTTTCGATCTGTACATCAGGTTGGTAGGCGAGGCCGTCGAGGCATTCCGCGGCGCGGCCGGCGTCGGCACCTCCGATGGCGCGCCCGAGCCGGCGCCGGTGCGGGTGGAGCTGCCGGTCGACGCGCACCTGCCGCACGACTACATCCCCGGTGAGCGGCTGCGTCTGGAGGCCTACCGCAAGATCGCCGAGGCGATGGACGCTGAGGCGCTGACCGCTATCACCGACGAGTTGCGGGATCGCTACGGCGCCCTGCCGCCTCCCGTGGTTACCCTTCTCGACGTTGCCCGGTTCCGCCAGGTTTGCCGGGCGCACGGGGTGGGGGAGGTGACGGTGCAAGGCTCGAAGCTGCGGTTCACTCCCGTGACGCTCCGGGACTCCCAGGTGGTGCGCCTCAACCGGCTCTACCCGCAGGCGGCGTACCGCTCCGCTGGCCGGACCCTGGCTGTGCCTCGGCCCAGCGAAGGTTCCGGCGGTATCGGCGCTGCGCCGCTGCGCGATCGGGAGCTGCTGGACTGGTGCACCAAGCTGGTCACCAGCGTGCTGCGGCCGTAACGGCTACGGCGCTCGCTGCAGGTACGCATCGACTGCGCGCGCGAAGTCCTCGAGATCGCCGAGCCGGCCCAGGTGCGTCCAGATCCGGCCGGATCGACGTCAAGGTAGGCATGCACGAGCACGTTGCGCAGCCCAGCTGCTAGCCGCAGCCGATCGGCGAGATCCGTCTCGAGTACACCGACCGCGCCGAGCTCGCGGAATGCTGTTCCGTAGTCCTCTGGGGTCCGGTCGGTGTCAGCGGCCAGGATGTGCAGCGCGATGTCGATCGCGCACTGGAGGGCAAGTTGCAGATGTCGCTCCGCCTGCGCCTGCAGCGCGCTATCGGCGAGGAAGGTGCTCTCGCCGTGCGAGTGGACCTCGCGGAGTGCACCCAGGCGGCGGCCGATCTCGCGCAGCCGCCTGTTGACGACCTCAGCGTCGACCAAACGGGCCTGACGCAGCCGGTTGCGCGTGCCGGCCGCCAGCAACCGCCGAGCCGGAGCCATGTCCAGGTAACGGTCGATCGTCCGGACCCGGTGTTCGACTCGGGCCCTCTCGTCACGGGACACGAGGACCCTGCCGTCGCGGAGGACGCGGTACGACAGGGCGAGCGGTGCGTCGTTGAGAACAACGACGTCCGCCCGCGCCGGCGCGATGGCGTGCGCAACCGCTGCCGTGAGTTCGAGTCCGCGCTCGTCGTCGTCGTCGTCGTCGTCGTCGTCGGTGTCGAGGAGCAGGGCGACGTCGACGTCGGACAACGGCCCGGGCCGTCCGCGGGCGTGCGAGCCGTACAGGTAGGCGACGAGCACTCCGGGGGCGCTGCCCAGCAGACGGCGCAATCTCTCGGTGAGATCATGC
>JBBQKY010000217.1:0-3974 GCA_038327385.1 Propionibacteriales bacterium | reverse complement strand
CCCCTTCAGCTCCACGCGGTTGACCCGGATCCCCCAGCGCCCCGTTGCCTCGTCGAGGACGCCGCGCAGCGTGGCGTTGATCTCGTCGCGGCTGGTCAGCGCCTGCTCGAGGTCGAGCCCACCGGCGATGTTGCGCAGGGTCGTCATGGTGAGCTGCTCGATGGCCTGGATGTAGTTGGCGATCTCGTACGTCGCGGCTACCGGGTTCGTCACCTGGAAGTAGATGACCGTGTCGATCGAGACCACCAGGTTGTCCTCGGTGATCACCGGCTGCGGAGGGAACGAGACGACCTGTTCGCGCAGGTCGATCAGATACCGCACCCGGTCCACGAACGGTGTCACGACGTTGAGCCCGGCCGGCAGTGTCGCGCGGTACTTGCCGAAGCGCTCCACGATGCCGGCTCGTGCCTGCGGCACGATCCGGACCGAGCGGATCAGCACGATGATCGCAATGATCACCACGACACCAAGGATGATCAGCACCACCATGGGTGGTCCCCTTTCAGTTGCGGGCAGTCACTCACAGCGGATACACGACAGCGGTGGCTCCGTCGATCTCGGCCACCCCGACCTTCGCCCCCGGCTCGATCAGCACGCCGTCGTCGACGGCTCGCGCGGACCACACCTCGCCACGAAGGCGGACCCGGCCGGTTAGGCCGGTGACGCGCTCCAGAACGAGCCCAGACTGGCCAACCAGGGCCTGCGGACCGTTCTGCACGGTCGGTCCCGCGTGGACCCGACGCACGATGCTGGGCCGGACCACCGAGAGCATCGCCACCGCGACGCCCGCGGCCACCAGCACCTGAACGTAGACGTTGAAGCCGAGGGCCGCCATCAGGGAACCAGCACCGGCTCCGACCGCCATCATCAGCAGCGAGAAGTCGAGAGTGGCCATCTCCGTCGCGGCCAGCACGAGCGCGACGATCAGCCAGGCCTGCCAGCTGTGGTCGGCCAACCAGTCCATCTGCCGAGATTAGACCATCGCGCTCAGCTACGGTCGGCCCCCGTGCGACGCCGCGCGGCGAAACGCCCGTCGATCCGCGAGAGCTGGAGCGGCAGCCCGAAGGTCTGGGAGAGCGCGGCCTCGGTCAGCGTGGTCTCGATCGGGCCGGCGACGACGATCTCGCCCTGTCGCAGCAGCAGGGCATGCGTGAAACCGGGCGGGATCTCCTCGACATGGTGGCTGACCAGCACGATGGCCGGTGCGGACTCGTCGAGGGCGAGCCCGGTCAGCGTGCTCACGAGGTCCTCGCGGCCGCCGAGGTCCAGCCCGGCCCCGGGCTCGTCGAGCAGGAGCAGCTCGGGGTCGGTCATCAGCGCCCGGGCGATCTGGACGCGCTTGCGCTCGCCTTCGCTGAGCGTGCCAAACCTGCGGTCCGCCAGCTGCAGCACGCCCATCTCCCGGAGCAGGCCGGCCGCCCGGGCGGCGTCGACGTCGGCGTACTCCTCCTTCCAGCGACCGAGGACGGCGTACGACGCCGACATCACGACGTCGCTCACCCGCTCGTGACGTGGCACCCGGTCCGCCAACGCGGCGCTCGTGAGCCCGATCCGCGGCCGGAGCTCGAAGACGTCGACGGTGCCGATGACCTCCCCGAGGATGCCTGCCACGCCTTCCGTCGGGTGCACGTGTGTGCTGAGCACCTGGAGCAGCGTGGTCTTGCCGGCGCCGTTCGGCCCCAGCACGACCCACCGCTCGTCGTCCTCCACCTGCCAGTCGATGTTGCTCAGCAGCCGGTTCCCGCCGATCGAGACCGTGACACCGGCGAGCTCGATCACGGCGCTCATCTGGCCTCCTCTTGCGACGACGGATGCCAAGATACCCATGTCAGCGGCGGAGCGGCTCGGCAGGCGAGGGTGCGGCTGCCTACGCTCGGACCGTGCTCATGCTCCCCGACTCGGCAAGACTCGCCTGCTGGCTCAACAGCTGGCTGGGCCACGGGGAGAGCGCGGACGCGGTCATCTCGGGACTCGACGGCGACGCCGGGCCGACCCGGTTCGTCGGAGGGCCGCTGGGGGGCACCCTGTCCACGGCGCTGTTCCTTCGCGAGCTGCGCCGCCGGGGAGTACGTCGGGTGAGCAGCGCCCTACCCGTACCGGGGGACCCACTGGGGCTCGGTGGCCCGCCCGCCTTCAACGCCGACGTCATCGATGCCGGCGAGGGAGCACTGCTGCACGGACCGCAGCTGGGGCTGGTCCCGGTCCGGGCCGACGGCCTCGTCACCTGGCACGTGGGAGCAGCCGAGCCACCGTCGTACCTGCCGCCCGTGAGTGAGGCCGACCGGGACCTGCGGGCAGCACTCATCGAGGCGGCGGACCGGTTGGCGCACCTCGACGTGGCGTCGTGGCGGCCGGAGGTCGCCGACCTCCTGACGACGCTGCGCCGGCCGGCGCCGGACCACGTCGACACACCCTTCGCGTCACCCCAGTCGGCGCGCCTCGCGCACGACGCGATGCGATCCAGGCACATCGTGTTGCTGGCGCGGACCGACGACGGAGGTGCCGTCTCGGCATCCGAAGCCGGCCGGCGGGCCGAGGCGCTCCGTCCGTTGGACCGGGCGGCGCGAGCCGCCCTGGTGGCCGCCACCTCGTCGCTCGACGGGAGATAGCCCAGCCTTGGCCGATCGCCCGATAGCCTGTTGTCGCGATGGCGACCGCACCGACGCTGCTGATGACCGTCACGGGGCGGGACCGTCCCGGTGTCACGGCAGCGCTCTTCGCGACGCTGGCCGATTTCGCGGTAACCGTGCTGGACATCGAGCAGAGCGTGGTGCGCGGCAAGCTCGTCCTGAGCATCCTCGTCACCGCGCCGACGAACCACCGGTCGCTGACCCAGGCGGTCGAGGCGGCCGCCCGCGGCCTCGGCATGGACATCGAGATCGAGCCCGGCACCGGTGACAACGTGCGGCGCGGAGGGGGCCGAGCACACGTGACCGTCCTGGGGCAGCAGCTTCCGGCGAGCGCCGTCGCCGCGATAGCCGGCCGGATCGCCGACACCGGAGCCAACATCGACAAGATCGTGCGGATCGCGCGCTATCCCGTCACAGCGATCGAGATGCACGTCTCAGGGACCGAAGTGTCGCGGCTCCGCGCGATGCTGGCGCGCGAGGCGGCACTGCAGCGGGTGGACGTCGCGGTGCAGGCTGCCGGCCTGTTGCGTTACGGGCGGCGGCTCATCGTGCTGGACGTGGACTCGACACTCGTGCAGGGCGAGGCCATCGACCTGCTGGCCGCCGAGGCCGGCGTCGGAGCCGAGGTCGCAGCGCTCACGCACCAGGCCATGAGCGGGACGCTCGAGTTCGGCGATGCGCTGCGCAGGCGGGTCGCTCTGCTCGCCGGCCTCGACGAGGGGGCGCTGGCGCGTGCCCACGCGGCTCTGCCGTTGGCTCCGGGCGCCCGGACCCTGGTCCGCACCCTCGGCAGACTCGGATACCGACTCGCGCTGGTCAGCGGCGGCTTCGCCGCGATCACGGACCGACTAGCCGCCGACCTGGGCATCGTGGACACCGCGAGCAACCATCTCGAGATCTCGGGGGGCAGGCTGACCGGCAACCTCGTCGGGCCGGTGGTCGACGCCGCGGGGAAGGCAGCCGCACTGCGCCGGTTCGCCGCGGAGCAGGGACTGAGCCCGGACCGTACCGTGGCGATCGGCGACGGTGCCAACGACGTAGAGATGCTCTCAGCGGCGGGCCTCGGCATCGCGTTCAACGCCAAGCCCACCGTGCGTGAGCACGCCCACACCAGCCTCAACGTGCCGTACCTCGACACGATCATGTACCTGCTCGGCATCAGCCGCGAGGACATCGAGGCAGCCGATGCGCAGGACGGCATCGAGACGCCACGCCCAGCCGTGTGAGCTAGCCGCGCGCCACGTGGACACTGACAAGCTCCGCGGAGCCGGCCCTGAGCCGGTGCCAGTCCTCGGTGACCGCCAGCACGACGACCCCGGCGGTCGGGAGGTGCGCCGCTGCTTC
>JBBQKY010000216.1:0-4007 GCA_038327385.1 Propionibacteriales bacterium | reverse complement strand
AGCTTCTCCCCGTCGGACCCGTAGGCGGTCTCACCGAGGACATTCTGTAGCTGCTCCTGGCTGAGCATGTGATCCCTCTTTCGTGTTGAGTGTGCCGTCGGCGCAGGCAGCCGCCGGTAGGTTGACGTCTCGTCCGAGAAGGCGCTCAGCGGACACGCTGTCTGCTGGCCGGCGCGCTGGACGATGCGACGAGGTGGACCCGGCCGTAGAGGTCGGGTCGGCCACTGACCGACGCCAGCTCGTCGATGACCCGGTCCGCCGCCTCGGCGACGGCGCGCAGGTCGGCGGTCGGGTCGATCGAGGCACGGATGTCGACGACGAGCTGGCCGCGGTCCCGACGCACCGACCCCTTCGCCGAGCGAACACCCGGTGTCTCAGCGAGAACGTCGGCCGCCGTCGAGACCACCGCCTTGGCGCTGAAGCGCCCTCTGCCGGTGGGTCCGGCGTCCGGCAGGTCCAACTCCCCGACCGCGCCGCTGGTGAGGTGAGACCAGAGCCAGCGCAGGCCCAGCAGGAGGAGCAGGAGTCCCGCACCGGCCACCGCCCAGGGCCACCAGTCGTCGTCGAACCTCGCGGAGATCCAGGCCATGTTCGATCGTGGCCCGAGCTGGTTCCACCAGTCGTACCGCCAGACGATGGCCAGCACGCCAGCCACGATGAGGGCGAGTCCGACGAGACCGGTGACCAGCCGGTCCACGGTCACCAGGAGCCTGCTCATGCCTCCACCCCCGACTGGCTCGTCTGGACGCTGACTCTCGGCGGGTTGGTGAGCACCGAAAGGCGCTCCGTCACCTTTGCGGTGACGGCTGACTTGACGGCGTCATGGTCGGGCGCCCACGTGGTCGCGTCAATATCGACGCGTCTCTTGCTGGCCGACACGCTGGCCCGCTCGACGCTGTCCACGTCCTGCGCGGCAGCCGTGGAGATGCTGCGCAGACTCCCAGCGGTGAGGAACACGCCGGTCCTCGCGTGCAGCTGGATCTCTCGCCGCGCCCGTGGGCTGACCGCCTGGTATAGCAGCCAGAGACCCACCAGGATCGCTGCGGCGCCGGCGAACACCATCCACGTCTGTGCTGCCCGGTTGTCGACGAAGGCCACCAGGCGCTCCACCCATGGCTCCGCCTCGACGATGTCGGCGTACGCCAGCGCGTCGTGCAGCCCAACCACTCCCAGGGCCAGACAGCACAGCGACTCCAGCACGCCGAGAAGTGGCAGCACCCCCGTGGAGGCCGGCGCCTTGGATGCCCGCAAGGAGCTGTCGTGCCCCGAGCCCAGCTGGTCGGTGCTCATCGGACCCTCCTGACGGGTGCCTGGGGTGGACGCTCCATCTTCGCTACCGTGACGTCCACCGACCTGACGTGCTTCCCGGCGATCGCCTCGACGTCCCTGATGACGTCGTCGCGGACCTGCCGTACGACGTCCCTGAGCGGCTTGGGCCAGGTCACCGCGACGTCGACGGACAAGCGCACGTCGTTGCCCTGTACGTCGCTGGAGATCTTGGGCAGCTGCCGCCCGACCACTTTGCCGAGCGCGGAGGTCGTCTCGACGACTCCGTCGACGCCTACCGCAGCCTGGGCGGCGATGCGCTCGATGACGCGATCGGCGATGGAGAGCCTGCCGCGCTGCCCCGGGTCGGTGACGAGGAGCTCAGTCACGCCGACGGCCGAGCAGCGAGCTGAGATCGATCTCGTGGTCGAACTGCGCACCGGCGATGTAGCCGAGAATGCCGAGGACGAGAGCAATGAGGAAGCCGTAGAAACCGCCGGCCGCGGCCGCCACCCCCAGCAGCAGGCCCGCCAGCAGTCCGATCGTCGATGTTGTCATGTTTGTCTCCTGAGGATCATGTATCGGGAAGGGTCAGAGGTCGACGTAGCGCCGGGCACCCGGCATCTTGCGGGGAAGTCTGGCCCGAACGCCCCGGACGGCGTACTTGGACCTCCTGCGCATGCGGCGCGCCGCACGAGCGAGGCGGACCGGGGTGGGCGTCACCCGCCGGTTCGGAGCCGGCGGTGCGACGCCGAAGCGGACGTCGACGGCGTGAATCCGCTCCCGGAAGACGTCCGGGTCCCCGCCGAGGTCAGGATGACAGCTCTTGGCTACCCGCCTGCGTTCCCGTCGCCAGCCGGCGTAAGCGGCGGGATCTGTTGGACCCTGGGGCACAAGTGTCAGGCCCCGCTGACGGGCTCGAGCAGATCTTGCACAGTGACGTCGACGGAGGTCCCGACGATCGGCTCGACAGCGGACCTGACCGCGTCGGCCGTCGCTGGGATATCAGCGCCCCAGTGGCACACGATGTGGATGCTCGTCGAGTCCCGGCGGATCTGGACACCGTGCACCCGCCTGCCGGGCAGGTACGTCGCTACCTCGCCGAACATGCCGGGGTGCAGCTCGGCCACCCCGGGCACCGCCAGCACCGCCGCCGCGACGAGGTCCGCGGGCTCAGCGGGCAGTGCGTCGTTGGCACCGTCGAGGCTGGGAGCCTCGTCGTCGACGGGAGGGGTCACTCGACGCGAGCCGGCTCTTCAGCGGGCTCCTCGGTCTCCATGTGCACGTCGGAGACAGCGATGTTGACCTCGGTCACTACCAGGCCCGTCATACGCTCCACCGAGCTGATCACGTTGCGGCGGATGGAGTCCGCGAGATCCACGATGGACACGCCGTACTCCGCGATCAGGTCGAGGTCGATAGCGGCCTGCCGCTCCCCCACCTCGACCGAGACGCCCTGGCTGTGGTTGGTCCGGCTGCCCGGGATCCGCTCCCGGAGCGCACCGACGACGCGCGCCGCGCCGCCGCCCAGCTCGTAGACGCCGGAGACGTCCTTCGTCGCGATGCCGGCGATCTTCGCGACCACGGCGTCCGCGATCGACGTACGGCCCTGCTGAGTCACCAGCGCGCTGTCGGTCGAGTCGGATGGGGTCACCTCGCCGACAGCGGTGGAACCGTCGGTGTTCATGTCTGCCACAGGGAAGATCCTCTCATCGGAAGCCGTACAGGTCATCATCATGGGACGTGACCGAAGGTTGGACGCAGCTGGAAGCACGATCGTCACGCGAAGAAGTGAGAAATCTTTCGGCCGATCCGAGAAACTCGAGCGCGGTCGCTGCCACCGGCCCCCTCGATACACTCAGATCCCGCTCGCACCACAACAGGAAGCGCCCGTCTTGTCCGCCGACGCCGCATATGCCACTCGTGGAGTGGCAGAGCGTACCGACGAGGTGCTGGCCCGGCGGGCCGCCCTCGGCGACCGGCAGGCGTTTGCCGAGATCTTCCGGCGGCACACTCCCACACTCCACCGATATGCCCTTCGCATGCTGAACGGCGACCACCAGGCCGCTGAGGACGCCGTGCAGGAGGCCATGACCAAGGCCTGGCTCAGGCTCGACGGCTTCCGTGGCGACGCCACGCTGCGCACCTGGCTGTTCCGCCTCGTCGCCAACGAGTGCGGCACCGCTCGCCGCCGCCGGCGGCCCGTCGCGGTCGACGACGGGCTGCTGGACCGGATGTCGCCGACCGGGGTCGACGAGCCGGCCACGCTGGCGAGCGCGGTCGAGCTCCGCGATGAGCTGGACCGCGCCCTTCTCGAGCTGCCCTGGCTCCAGCGGGCCACCTGGCTGCTGAAAGAGGTGGAGGACCTGAGCTACGCCGAGATCGCCGGCGTACACGGCGTCGGCGTCGCCGTTGTCCGTGGCCAGCTCCACCGGGCTCGGGCTACCCTCGCAGTCAGGATGGCGCAATGGCGATGAACGCTTCCAGCGGTTCCCCTCCTCTCGCGGGAGCGACCGCTGTCGAGACCACCGCTACCGAGCGCGCCGCGGCGGCGCTGCGCGAGCACGTGGATGAGCGCTGGGTCGAGGTTGCCGACGGCGTCCTCGCCGACGTGTTGAGGCACCGCCGCGTCTCCCACCCGGTTCGGGCACGGACCCCTAGCGGTGACTTCAGTCTCAGCGAGAGCGTGCTGAAGCGGTTGCTCCAGAACGCCGTGGACGACGTGCCGCGGTGCGAAGTCG
>JBBQKY010000215.1:0-4037 GCA_038327385.1 Propionibacteriales bacterium | reverse complement strand
GCCGGGTAGAAGGCGCTGGACAGCAGCACCCTCTTGCAGCCGATCTGGTACGACGGGGTGAGCCTCGCACGAAGCGCCGGATCCGGCACCTGCCTGTGCAGGTGCCGCGTCGCCGTCCGCTCCATCACCCCCGACAGCCGGGGAGAGATCGTGAACCCGGCGCCGCGGATCTCGAGGACCCAGTACAGGACGTCTCGCAGCACCCGCTCGGTGATCGGGTAGCGGGCGTAGCGGCGCTTCTGTCGGCTCGATATCGCGTGGTCAGGCCGGGGCACCACCCACGCGGGTGTGCGCTGGAAGACGTCGACGTGGGCAGCCTGCTTCGCGACCTCCGGCAGCAGCTGGACCGCGCTCGCGCCGGTACCGATGATTGCCACCCGTCGACCGGTCAGGTCCTCGTCATGCCGCCAGTGCGCCGAGTGGAACGTCGTACCGGAGAAGGTCTCCAGACCGGGAAGCGTCGGCAGGTTCGGAAGGTGCAGGGCTCCGACGGCCGAGACGAGCACCCGGCAGGACACCGACCGTTCGCCGTTCACCTCCACCTCCCACCGGCCGCTTGCCTCGTCGTACGTCGCGCCGGTGACGGCTGACCCGTAGCGCAGGTGGGGCGTCACGTCGAAGCGGACCGCGCAGTCCTCGAGGTACTGGTATATCTCCGGCTGCGGCGAGAACATCCGCGACCATCGAGGGTTCTGGGCGAAGGAGAAGGAGTAGAGGTAGGACGGCACATCACAGGCACAGCCGGGATAGGTGTTGTCCCGCCAGGTGCCGCCGAGGTCGTCCGCCTTCTCGAGGATCACGAAGTCGTGCCGGCCGGCCCGCTCGAGCTGGATGGCCATGCCAATGCCCGCAAACCCGCTTCCGACAATGACGATGTCGACGCTGTCAGGCACGGCCCGACGCTAGCACCGCTATCTTCGTGGGCATGCTCTTCGGGTTCGTGGTGCCGTACGCGGATGCTCGCGAGTTCGCCGAGGTGGCGGCTCTCGGTGAGCGCTCAGGCTGGGACGGCGTGTTCACCTGGGAGGCGGTCTACGGCGTCGACGCGTGGGTGAGCCTTGCGGCGGCCGCGATGACAACCGAGCGCATCCGCCTCGGCACTCTCCTGACGCCGGTCTCGCGCTGGAAGCCGTGGGACCTCGCGTCCCGTGTCGGCACCGTCGACAGGCTGAGCGCCGGCAGGGCCATCCTCGGTGCCGGGCTCGGAGCGCTGCATGAGGGGTGGACGGCGTTCGAGGCTGACGAAGGACGCAAGGTGAGGGCGGAGAAGGTCGACGAGTGCCTGGCCGTCTACGCAGGGCTGCTGCGCGGCCAGCCGTTCAGCTTCTCCGGCCGGCACTACACCGCGAAGCCGAGCGACTTCATGCTGCCCGACCCGCCGGTCCAGCGGCCGCATCCGCCGGTATGGATGGTCGGCGCCCACGTGGTCGGCCGGGATCAGCAACCGTCGCTCGACCGGGCCGCGCGCTGGGAGGGGCTGATCCCGCAGGTGATCGACGCCGCCGCTCGGGACAAGCCGTCGACCATCGAGCAGCTGGCGGCGATCCTCGACCTGGTGCGGGCGCGGCGGGAAGCTGCCGGCTTGTCGATGTCCGGGTACGACGTCGTACTCGAAGCTGACAGCACGCGGGAGTTCATCGCTCGTGATCCCGCCGAGCCGGCCGCCTGGGCCGAGGCGGGCGCCACCTGGTGGGTCGAGAGCTGGTGGAATCTCGAGCGCGATGACGAAGGAGCGAAGGAGCTGCGACGGCGAGTGTCCGCCGGGCCGCCCAGCCGGTGAAGCCCTGCGCTAGGCGGCTACGCCGGTACGAGCCCTGAGCTGAGCCTCAGAGCCACTCGCCAAAGGCCATCGGCAACCGGTCGAAGCGGTATGTTGCCCAGTTGAGCCGGGTCACCGTCCCCGACTCGTCGCGGGTGACGCGCAGCATCTCACCGGCCTCCCGGCCGGACTCGGTCCGGTAGAGGTCGTCGCCGACCTGGACGAACACAGAAGGCGGCCACGACTCGGGCGCACCGTCCGCCCGGGCCTCGAGGTGGCCCTGCCTGATGCTGAAGGTGAACGCACTGCCCTCCGAGAACCACTGCCCCTGGATCCCAACCAGCTCGGCGGGGACCGTCGTACCCGGCCGCCAGGGCTCCGGTTCCTCCGGCTCGGTATCCACGACGTAGCCACCCAGCTCGACGGCGAAGGCGGCGGCATCGGGAGCCGGCGAGGAGCTCATCAGCACGATCCCAGCCGTACTCGTCTGGCGGTGGACGAACAGACCGCTGATGTGGCCCGGCATCCCGCCGGTGTGGCCGACCCAGATCCGGTCGTTGTCGCGGTAGAGCTCCAGCCCGAGTCCCCAGGCGAGCTGCCACTTCTCTAAGTCAGCCATGATCTGCGGCTGGCACATCTCGTCGAGCGTGTCCTTGGCGAGGACATCTTCGAGGGGGTCCGCGAGGAACGAGCCCCACGCCGCCAGGTCTCGCACCGTGCTGGCAAGGGCGCCGGCCGGTGCCATCGCCTGCAGGTCGACTATCGGTTCGGCGATGGGGACGTCGCTGAACGGCGGTACGTAGTAGCCGACCGCCGCGTTGTCGGCGAACCCGACCGTCGTACGACGCATCTCCAGCGGGTCCAGGATGCGCGCCTGAAGCGACTCCGCCCAGGGGCGACCGTCGATGCGGGCGACGATCTCTCCCAGCATCGAGAAAACCAGGTTGGAGTAGTGCCATTTGTGGTGCGGCTTCAAGATCCGCTCGGCTGCGTTCCATCCCTCGACGAGCGCCACCCGGTCGGGATAGACGAGCGTGTCCCACACGTCGCCGACCGGCTCCCGCTGCATCCCGCTGACGTGGCTGAGCATCTGGCGGATCGTGATGCCGGTGTGCCGGCTCTGCGGAAGGTGCTTCTCGACGCCGTCGTCGAGGCTGAGCTTTCCCTCGTCCCGCAACGCCATCACCAGGACGGCCGTGAACGTCTTGGTGTTGGACGCGATGAGGAACTGGGTGTCGTCGGTCGGCGGCGCATCCGGTGCCGCGACATCGACCGCGCCGACGCCGTCGCTCCACACCAGCGAGCCATTCTGCGCCACTCCTGCGGCCAGGCCGGTGAGCCGATGTTTGCTCTGCTTGGTGGCGATCACGTGGCGCAGGTGCCGCGCCGAGGTGTCGGAGAGGTCTTTCATGGTGGGAAGCCTGGCATGGGCTCGGCAGCGCCGGTCAGGATGGTGGGTCTACCGAGCCCATGCCCAGCTCAGAGTTACTGGCTGCCTTGCCTACCGCCGCCGCCGGCGCCGGCGCCACCGGCATCCTGCCCATGATCGTGGCGATGCTCGCCGTCGTGCTGGTGGTCATGCTCGTGAGCGGGCTGACCGTCCTGGTGGTCGTGCTCGTGCCGGTGCTCGCCCTCGATGCCCTGTTCGCGCTCCTGGCGGGCTTCCTGGTGGCGCTCCTGGCGAGCTTCCAGGTTCTTCTCGTGACGCCGTTCGTGGTTGTGCTCGTGGTCCGGGTCGCCCGCGTGCTCGTGGTGCTGCTCAACCGGGTTGTCCTGCGGCTCGTTCATCTCGCTCCTGCCTCTCATTGGCCGGGTGTCGCGGCAGCAGATCCCCTGCGTGCCGACCTGCGAGCCGGATCAAACTGCCCCAACGCGTGGTATGAACACGTTCGCATGCGTGTCTCGGCGTGTCCACCCTGGGGTCAGCAGGTCGGATCGCCGGAGGTTCGGCGGCTTCGGCTCAGGCGGTGAGCGGCGTGTGGTCGGCGGGCACGCGCTCGGCCGGGGCAACGGGGCCGGGCGGTGTCCCGTCCCCGAACGGCCGACCGCCCAGCTCGTCTCGGTGATGGGGGTCGAGCCAGCTGCTGAGCTCGGGACCCTCAGGAACGATCTGCGTCGGGTTCAGGTCGGTGTGCACGATGTAGTAGTGCTGCTTGATGTGCACGAAGTCCGTCGTGTCACCGAAGCCGGGCGTCTGGAAGAGGTCACGGGCGTACGCCCACAGGACCCGCATCTCACTCAGCTTCTGCCGGTTGCACTTGAAGTGACCGTGGTACAC
>JBBQKY010000214.1:0-4060 GCA_038327385.1 Propionibacteriales bacterium | reverse complement strand
CTACACCTTCGAGCCCGGCAGTACCGACGACGGCGTCACCGTCGACATCCCCGTCGACGCGCTGAGCGTCGTCTCGCCGGACGACTTCACGTGGCCGGTTCCCGGGCTCCGTTTCGACCTCGTCGTGGCGCTGCTGAGGTCGCTGCCGAAGCGGCTACGGGTCCGTTTCGTGCCGGCGCCGACCTATGCTGGCGACTTCCTCGCCGCGACGACGGCGGGGACGGAGCCGCTACTCGACGCTCTCGAGCGGTACCTGCGCGGTTCGACGGGCGAGGTGGTGCCGCGCGATGCCTGGGACCTCGACAAGGTCCCGGCGCACCTGCGGCTGTCGTTCCGCATCCGGGCCACCGATGGTGCCGTGCTCGGCAAGGACAAGGATCTCGACGAGCTCCGCCGGTCGTTCGCGGGCGCCGCCATCCAGTCGGTCGCCTCGGCTCATGCCGACGTCGAGCGGACGGGCATCACGTCGTGGGACGTCGACGAGGTGCCGCGCGAGCTGACCCAGGTCCGCGCCGGGCACCGCGTCATGGGTTATCCCGCGTTGGTCGACGAGGGCGCCACGGTCGGTGTTCGCGTCTTCGCCACCGTGGAGGCGCAAGCATCGGCGATGCGTGCCGGCGTACGACGGCTGGCATCTCTCGTCGTGCCGTCGCCCGCCGACAAGGCCTTGGCGGAGCTGGACAACCGGGCGAGGCTGTCCCTGGGGCTTCACCCGCACGCCTCCACGGCCGAGCTGCTCGCTGACTGTTGGACATGCGCCGTGGACAGCGTCATCGACGACATCGGCGAGGTGCCGTGGGAAGCCCTCGCGTTCGACAAGCTGGTGGCGCGGCTGGAAGAGGTCGGCACCGAGCGGACCCGTGAGGTCGTCGAGGCGGCTCGGCAGGCGCTAGCTGCCAGCCATGACGTGGGCCGGCGACTCAGCGGCCGGGCGGAGCTTGCTCAGCTGCCGGCCCTCACCGACATGGTCGACCAGCGGGCCAGGCTCGTGTACCCGGGGTTCCTCGCCGACGCGGGCCTTGCCGCCGTCCGGCACTACCCACGGTACTTCGCGGCGATGTCGGCCAGGCTGGACAAGCTTGGCGCCGACCTACGTCGCGACGCCGTGGTGATGGGGACGATCACCGGCGTCCAGCAGTCGTACCTGCACCGTCTCTCGGCGTTGTCGCCGGGAGAGCCTCCCAGCCAGGCGCTGCGCCGGGTCCGATGGATGCTCGAAGAGCTGCGGGTCAGCCTCTGGGCGCAGCAGCTCGGCACCGCGCAGCCGGTCTCCGTGCAGCGCGTCCAGCGCGCTCTCGAAGAGGCCTGAGCCCCGTGCCCGAGGGTCAGGCCTCGGGCACGGGGCTCTCCGGCTCCTGGGGCGCTCGTCAGCCGGCTGGTGCCCCTACAGTGGCCTCCGCGGCTCCCGTCGTATCAGCATCCGGGGGTGCGATCTGCGCACCATCCGTGCCCAGCTCCTCGTGGCTCACGCGCATGAAGGCGAACGTGATGATGCTCCCGAGCAGGATCATCCCCGCACCCACGGTGAACGCAACCGTTGAACCGTGCGTGTAGGCCACGTTGGAGACCTGGGTGACGAAGGTCTTCTGCTGTTGGGGATTCAGCTGGATACCGGAGGCCTGTGCAGCCGCGCCGATCTCATTGGACTGGTTGCGTAGCGCCGTGACGGCGACGGTGCTCAGCACGGCGAGCCCGAGCGAGCCGCCGATCTGCTGCATGGCGTTCAGCACTCCTGAGCCGATGCCGGAGTCGCGCTCATTGACGCCGTGCACCGCTGTCAGGGTGGCCGGGACGAAGACGAAACCCATCCCGAACGACATCACCAGGATCCACGGAAGGAGGTCTCGGACGTACGACGCGTTGACGGTCAGCTGGTCGATCGAGCTGTTGTACCCGATTCGCGAGAATCCCCAGAGCCCGATTGCGGCCAGCAGAGCGCCGCCCCCAGCCAGCCAGCGCGGGTCGATGCGGCTGATGAGACTCGAGGCGATCGTGGCGGACACGACGATCCCGAAGCTGAACGGGAGGAATGCCAGCCCCGCTTTGAGCGAGCTGTAGCCCATCACGTTCTGGACCAGCTGGCTCAGGAAGTAGAACATCGCGAACAAGCCGGCGGGGACCAGCAGCATGACGGCGAAGCTGGTGGCGCGCGTGCGGTCGGCGAGGATCCGGAACGGCATGAGTGGGTGCGTGACCCGACGCTCGATCAGCAGGAACACGGTCAGCAGGGCGACGCCCAGCCCGAGAGCGAGCAGGGTCACCGGGGCCGTCCAGGTGTGGGCGGCGTTCTCACTCACCAGCTGCGCCGCGTGCGTGAGTCCGTAGACAATCGAGACCAGGCCGAGAGTTCCGCTGAGCGCCCCTCCGAGGTCGAAAGCACCCCGATGCCGCTGGCTCTCCGCCAAGACCATCGGCGCCGCCACTGCGGCTGCTATGCCCAGCGGCACGTTGATCAGGAACGTCCACCGCCAGGAGTACTCGGTCAGCCAACCGCCGAGTATCAGCCCGACGGCGGCACCGGCACCCGACATCGCGGCGTAGACCGCGAAGGCCCGGTTGCGCGGCTTGCCCGGGGGGAAGGTGGTGGTGATCAGAGCCAAGGCGGTCGGGCTGGCGATCGCTGCTCCGAGACCTTGGAGGACGCGAGCACTGATCAGCAGCTGCTGGTTCTGAGCGAGACCACCGAGCAGTGAGGCAAGGGCGAAGACCAGCACGCCGGCCATGAACACCCGTCGGCGACCGAGGATGTCGCCGAGGCGCCCTCCGAGCAGCAACAGGCCACCGAAGGAGAGCGTGTATCCCGTGATGACCCACGACAAAGTGGCGGTGCTGATGTCGAGGTCTCTTTGGATATAGGGAATGGCGATGTTGGCGATCGTGCTGTCGAGCACCACCATAAGCTGCGCCAGCGATATGACGATGAGCGCGAGAGTGAGGTTCCGGGGGCCAGAGCCGGTTTCCTCGTCGTTCGTCTCGTATGCGACTGAAGACATCAGTGTCCTTCGGGTGAGGGTGTGGACGGGGGCTAGCTGTTCGGGGCACCGCGGGTGGCCGCGGGGATGACAACGTGGTCGATGATCCGCAGGACGGTGTCGTCGTCGACGGGAAGCCGCAGGACGAAGGCACGGTGCAGGATGATCGCGGCCAGGGATGGGGCGATGATGTCGACGTCGGCGTCGGCGGCGATCTCGCCACGGGCCTGTGCTCGCGCGTAGACCTCGCGGGCCTGCTCCACCTTCACCCGGACGACGCGCTCCTGGAACGCCTCGGCGAACTCACGGTCGTGGTGGAGCGCGGTGATGATGCTGGCCATGACGGCGAGCACCTGCTCGTCGTTGATCCCCCCGTGGTCGCAGGCCATCGCGATGAGGTCACCCCGGAAGGAGCCGGTGTCGACCTGGTCGAGGGTCGGAGCCCCTTTGCCGCGCGTCAAGGCGTCCATGACCAGGTCGGCCTTGCTGTCCCACCGCCTGTAGAGCGTTGCCTTCGACGCCTTGGCTTCGGTGGCCACGGCGTCCATCGTCAGCCGGTCGTAGCCAGAGGTCGCGAGCAGCAGCAGGGCGGCATCGAGGATCTCCGACTCCCGGTCGCCCTCGACTCGCGGACGGCAGAGGCGCTTGGCGACAGCCCTGCCGGCTGACGCGGTGGCACGAGACGCTGTACCGGCCATGCTCGCACCTCCTCTGCTGTGACGGGCTCATCGATGCCGAATCTGAAGCGGATGAAACGAAACCGTTTCGTTTCATCCGTCACGTTACGTCGTTCCGGCCGGCGGCGCAAGGGGCTCGTGAGCGGCTGCCAGCGAGACCTGCCTCACGTGGTACGACGCACCTACCGCGCCACCCGTCATACCGTGCCACCGAGCACCGACAGTCTGGCGTCAGCTCCGGACCGGGACGACAGCGACGGCGTCGTCGTGGGTCAGACCGGTGACCTCGAGCAGGTCGACGACGAGGGATCGGATCTGGCCGAGCACCACGGCCGCGGAGAGCGTGAGTGGCTCGGACGCCCGGCTCGACGTCTCGGCGATCTCGACAAGCCGGGGTTGCACCGCGTCGGC
>JBBQKY010000213.1:0-4086 GCA_038327385.1 Propionibacteriales bacterium | reverse complement strand
ATCGACCGACGAGCCGAGATCACCGGGCCCACCGACGCGAAGATGACCATCAACGCGCTCAACTCCGGCGCCAAGGTTTGGCTCGCTGACCATGAGGACGCCAACACGCCGCTATGGGAGAACATGGTTCAGGGCCAGCTGAACCTTCGGGACGCCATCGAGCGAAGGCTCGAGTTCACGTCCCCACAAGGCAAGCGCTACGCACTGGCGGACGAGACCGCGACGATCGTCGTGCGCCCGCGTGGCTGGCACCTGCCCGAGAAGCACGTCCTGGTCGACGGCGAGCGGATGTCCGGCAGCCTGTTCGACTTCGGCCTCTACTTCTTCCACTGCGCACGTCCGCTGCTCGACCGCGGCGCCGGCCCTTACTTCTACCTGCCCAAGATGGAAAGCCACCTCGAAGCGCGGTTGTGGAACGACGTCTTCGTCGAAGCCCAGAACCGACTCGAGATCCCGCAAGGCACCATCCGCGCGACGGTGCTGATCGAGACCTATCCCGCCGCGTTCGAGATGGAGGAGATCCTCTACGAGCTGCGCGACCACTCCGCTGGTCTGAACGCCGGCCGGTGGGACTACATGTTCAGCGCCATCAAGAGCTTCCGCACCCGCGGCCGGGACTTCCTGCTCCCGGACCGCAACTCGGTGACCATGACGGTTCCGTTCATGCGCGCCTACACCGAGCTGCTGGTGCACACGTGCCACAAGCGAGGTGCCCACGCCATCGGCGGGATGGCCGCGTTCATCCCCAGCAAGGACGAGCTGGTCAACGAGCAGGCCTTTGCGAAGGTGCGCGAGGACAAGACCCGCGAGGCCGGAGACGGCTTCGACGGCTCGTGGGTGGCCCACCCGGGGATGGTTGCTGTGTGCACCGAGGTCTTCGACTCCGTGCTGGGCGACCGCCCGAACCAGATCGACCGGGTGCGCCAGGACGTCAGCGTCACCGCCGCCGAGCTTCTTGACGTCGCATCGACTCCGGGCGAGGTGACCGAGGCTGGCCTGCGCAGCAACATCAGCGTCGGGATCCAGTATCTCGAGGCGTGGCTGCGCGGGTCGGGGGCGGTGGGCATAAACAATCTCATGGAGGACGCCGCCACAGCCGAGATCTCGCGTTCGCAGGTGTGGCAGTGGCTGCACAACTCCGTAGAGCTCTCCGACGGCCAGACCGTCACCCGCGACCTGGTGGAACTGCTGATCGACGAGGAGATCCATAAGATCGAGCAGTACGTCGGCGCCGAGGCGTTCGGCAAGGGGCGCTGGGACGACGCTCGTTCCCTGTTCACTGACATGGCGTTGGCCGACGACTTCGCCGACTTCCTCACGCTGCCGGCCTACGAGCAGATGCCCTGAGCGGCGGGAGGCACTCATGGACCTGGACCGTCTGGCCGCCCGGTTACGGTCTGCGCTAGGCGCTGATGCCGTTCTCACCGACCGTCAACAGCTGCGGACGTACGAGTGCGACGGACTTGCGCACTACAAGGTGATGCCGGCGATCGTCGTTCTTCCCCACACCACTGACGAGGTCGCCGCCGTGGTCCGCGCATGTGTCGACGCCAAGGTGCCCTACGTCGCTCGTGGGTCCGGCACCGGCTTGTCCGGCGGGGCGCTTCCACATGCCGAGGGGGTGCTTATCGTCACCTCGCAGATGCGGGCGATCAAGGAGGTCGACGCGCCGAACCAGCGGGCGGTCGTCGAGCCTGGAGTTATCAACCTACAAGTCACCAAGGCCGCAACGTCATACGGCTACTACTACGCGCCCGACCCGTCGAGCCAGCAGATCTGTTCGATCGGCGGCAACATCGCCGAGAACTCCGGCGGCGCGCACTGCCTGAAGTACGGCTTCACGACGAACCACGTCCTCGGCGTCGAGCTCGTCGCCCCCGATGGCGACATCGTTCGGCTGGGAGGCAAGGCACCAGACCCACCCGGATATGACCTGCTTGGCGCGTTCGTCGGCTCCGAAGGCACCCTGGGCATTGCCACTGAGGCCACCCTCCGGCTGATGCGTACCCCGGAGGCGGTGCGCACGCTGCTGGCCGCGTTCTCCTCCACCGACGACGCCGGCGGAGCGGTCTCTGCCATCATCGGGGCGGGCGTGATTCCGGCCGCGATCGAGATGATGGACGCGTTGGCGATCGAGGCGGCCGAAGCGGCCGTCCACTGCGACTACCCCCAAGATGCGGGCGCGGTGCTGATCGTCGAGCTCGACGGTCCGGCGGCGGAGGTCGAGGCCCAGTTCGCAGCGGTCGAGGCGCACTGCCGCGCCAACGGAGCCTTCGCGATCCGGGTCGCCGCAGACGACGCCGAGCGCGCCTTGTTCTGGAAGGGCCGCAAGTCCGCCTTCGCCGCGGTGGGACGTATCAGTCCCGACTACATCGTGCAGGATGGCGTGATCCCACGCACGGCGTTGCCCGACGTACTGCGTCGGATCGCCGAGCTATCCGGTTCCAGCGGCGTACGGGTCGCGAACGTCTTTCACGCCGGTGACGGGAACCTTCATCCCTTGGTGTTGTTCGACGAGTCCGTGCCGGGGCAGGCCGACGAAGCCGAGGAGGTGTCCGGGGCGATCCTCGACCTGTGCATCGAGTTCGGCGGGTCCATCACTGGCGAGCACGGTGTCGGCATGGATAAGGCCAAGTACATGCCGCGAATGTTCACCGACGACGACCTCGACACGATGCAGCTGCTGCGCTGTGCGTTTGACCATGACCACCTGTCCAACCCGGGAAAGATCTTTCCCACTCCGCGGCTGTGTGGTGAGGTGCCGGGACGCCGCAAGGGCGTGCATCCACTGCAGGAGTCAGGCTTGGCGGAGGTCTTCTGACCATGGCGCCCGACGTCATCCTGGACGACCTGCGCAAGGTATGCGAAGAAGGTGCTCGACCGGCCGACGACACGGACATGGTCGCGGACGTACCTGCCCGCTACGTCGCGGCCCCGGCCACGACGGAGGAGACCTCAGAAGTTCTGCGGGTGGCCGCGGAGCATCACCTGCGGGTGGTGGCTCGCGGGGCGGGAACCAAGCTCGGCTGGGGAGCCGCGCCGACGGGCCTCGACCTCATCATCGACACGACTCGGATCTCGGGCGTGGTGGAGCATGCGGCCGGGGATCTGGTGGCTGTGGTGCGGGCCGGCACGCCGGTCGATGCCCTCCAGACGACGTTGGCCGACTCGGGCCAGCAGCTCGCGTTGGACGTCTCCCAGGACGGTGCCACGGTCGGCGGGGCGGTAGCCACCAATACCAGCGGGCCACGACGCATGCTGTACGGGACGCTGCGGGACCTGCTCATCGGCATCACATTCGTGCGTGCCGACGGAGTGGTCGCCAAGGCCGGGGGAAAGGTCGTGAAGAACGTCGCCGGCTACGACTTCGGAAAGCTTCTCATCGGCTCCTACGGCACCCTCGGCCTGGTGACGCAGGCGGCGTTTCGGCTGCACCCGCTGCCGATGGCAAGCCGCGTTCTCAGTGCAGAGGTCGGCGAGGCCGAGGAAGCCGGGCGACTGACAGCCGAGATGGTGGCCTCGCAGGTCGTCCCCAGCGCGGTAGAAGTGGACCAGCCTGCTGATGGCCCGGTCACCGTCGCAGTCCTGATCGAAGGCACAGAAGACGGCGTGTCCAAGCGGGCCGCAGTGACGGCGCAGCTGCTCGGCACGGGCGCTTCCGACGGCCAGGCTCCGCCGTGGTTCGGCAAGGACCCTTTCGACTCCTCCGCGGAGGTCGGGCTGAAGCTCACGACCGAAATCGCCGGCCTACCCAAGCTGCTGACCGCCGTCCGGCATGCCGCAGGCCGCCACGGAGTCCCCATCGGCGTACGCGGATCGGCAACCGGGGTGCTCTACGCCGCGATTCGCGCGACTACTGAACCAGCGGGAGTCGCTGCCGTCCTCGAGGATCTGCGCGAGGCAGCCGGCTCGTACGGCGGAAGCGTCGTCGTCCTCACCGCTCCCGCCCCGGTGCGTGACGCACTCGACATGTGGGGCCCGGTGCCAGGGCTCGACCTGATGCGGCGACTCAAGGACCAGCTCGATCCCGGCCACCGGCTGGCGCCGGGCCGTTTCGTGGGAGGCATCTGATGACCAGCACCACCT
>JBBQKY010000212.1:0-4107 GCA_038327385.1 Propionibacteriales bacterium | reverse complement strand
GGTCGACGTCAAGGCTGCAGACTTGCCCCCGGGCGTGCACACCCGCGTCGGTGCGCCCGGCCACAGTGAGCCGGACGGCTTCTGCCGGGTCGGCGGGGAGCCGGAGGATGGTGGCCAGCGCCGCCTCGAGGGTGCCTTGGACCGTTCGCTGCCCCGGTTGGCGGGCCCAGCCGGCGAAGCCCGTTCCGTCGTAGCTCACGTCAAGGCGAAGCCGTACGACGCTGAGCCGGTCCGCCGGGACATCGTCACCCGTCGCCCGGTCGGTGGCACCGCCGGAACCGCTCATATGCGCGGAACTTGTCGTGGTTTTTGCCGTCGGAGCACCAGAACCGCGCATATGCGCGAATCGGTACGCACCGCGATGCCGCTAGCTCCTGGTCAGGCGCCGCTGCGGTCGGAGTCAGGCGCTGCGTCCTGGTCAGGCGTCGCGTCCTGGTCAGGCGTTGCGTCCGAATCAGCGGCGGTGGCCGGCGCGGGATCGGTGTCGGCCGGCGCGTCAGGGACGGCCTCCGCAAGCACCGCATCTGCACTGTCCGCGCGGGCGCCGGTGTCGGAAGCAACGTCCGCGTCCGCCACTGCCGCTGAGTCCGACACTGCCGCTGAGTCCGCCACTGCCGCTGAGTCCGCCACTGCGTCCGCGTCCGCCACTGCCTCGGAACCAGCCCCCGTCGGCTCCTCCTCGGTGCCAATCGCCTCATCGACCGCCGTGGCCCCGGTCGACGTCTCCTCGACTGACGCCTCGTCCTCGACGCTCGACTGGTCTTCCGTGGTCGCCTCCACGACTGGTGCCGCGGCGCTGGTGCTGGTGGCTCCCGTCCGCCGAGCCGGGCGGTCCGCCTGCTTGGTGGTGCGGGTCCGCGAGGTGAACTCCTCCTCGACGAGCGCGATCACCGCCATCGGCGCGTTGTCGCCCTTGCGGGGCCCGATCTTCGTGATCCGCGTGTAGCCGCCCGGCCGGTCGGCGTAGCGCGGGCCGATCTCCGTGAACAGCGTGTGGACGACGCCCTTGTCACGCACAACGGACAACACCTGGCGGCGGTTGTGCAGGTCGCCGCGCTTGGCCTTCGAGATCAGCTTCTCGGCGAACGGACGCAGCATGCGCGCCTTCGCCTCCGTCGTGGTGATCGACCCGTGCTCGAACAGGCTCGTGGCGAGGTTACTCAAGATGGCCTTCTGGTGCGCCGGGCTGCCGCCGAGGCGCGGACCTTTGGTCGGGGTGGGCATGTCGCTCTCCTTCTCCGAGCCGTACGAGGTACTCGGTCTCACCTGGTGCTAGGCGACTAGGGATGTTGCCTCAGCTGGTTTGCTCGCAGCGTCGGAACTTCGTCCCGCCACGGCTCGCTTACTGACGTGCTGTGAGGCGGAGCATGCTCCGCCCTCACAGCAGGTCAGTACTGCTCGTCCTCCGCAAAGCTCGCGTCGTCGTCGAAGACATCGACGACCGTGCTGGGGTCGAAGCCGGGCGCACTGTCCTTGAGCGACAGCCCCATCTCCGCGAGCTTGGCCTTGACCTCGTCGATCGACTTCGATCCGAAGTTGCGGATGTCCAGCAGGTCCTGCTCGCTGCGCGACAGCAACTCACCGACGGTGTGGATGCCCTCGCGCTTGAGGCAGTTGTACGAGCGAACCGTGAGCTGCAGGTCCTCCACCGGAAGCGCCAGGTCGGCGGCTAGCTGCTCGTCCACCGGCGAAGGGCCGATGTCGACGCCCTCGGCCTCGATGTTCAGCTCGCGGGCAAGACCGAACAGCTCGACGAGCGTCTTGCCGGCCGAAGCCAGCGCGTCACGCGGCAGCATCGACGGCTTCGTCTCGACGTCGATGATCAGGCGGTCGAAGTCCGTGCGCTGCTCGACACGGGTCGCCTCCACCTTGTAGGTGACCTTGAGAACCGGCGAGTAGATCGAGTCGACCGGCATCCTGCCGATCTCGGACTCGTTGCTCTTGTTCTGCACTGCCGAGACGTAGCCTCGGCCGCGCTCGACGACCAGCTCCATGTCGAGCTTGCCCTTGTCGTTCAGATGGGCGATGACCAAGTCGCGGTTGTGAACCTCGACACCGGCCGGCGGTGCGATGTCCGCGGCGGTGACCTCACCGGGGCCCTGCTTGCGCAGGTACATGGTGACCGGTTCGTCCTGCTCGGATGAGACGACAAGCTGCTTCAGGTTCAGGATGATCTCGGTGACGTCCTCGGTGACGCCGGCGATCGTGGAGAACTCGTGCAGCACCGTGTCGACGCGGATCGACGTCACGGCGGCGCCCGGGATCGACGACAGCAGGGTACGGCGCAGGGAGTTGCCGAGGGTGTAGCCGAAGCCGGGCTCGAGGGGCTCGAGGGCGAAACGCGAGCGATGCTCGTCGACGACTTCTTCTGACAAGCTTGGACGCTGGGCGATGAGCACAGTAACTCTTCCTTCCTGTACCGACCAACATATGACGGCACAGCTTGTGGAGCAGTGACCCTTGTAGTCCCGAAGCGACCGGCAGGGTCGGTGGTTGGCGCCTCGGTGGTGTGCGGTGGGAGGCGAAGCCTCCAACCGCGCTATTTCTTGGAGTAATACTCCACGATGAGCTGCTCCTGGACCGGCACATCGATCTGTGCGCGGACCGGTGTCTGGTGGACGAGCACCCGCATCTTGCCCGGGATGACCTCCAGCCAGGCCGGCACCAGCCGCTCGCCATGGGTCTCGCGCGAGATGATGAACGGCGTCATCTCCAGCGACTTGGCGCGAACGTCGATGACGTCGTGCTCGGACACCTGGAACGACGGAATGTCGACCTTGTGACCGTTGACGAGGAAGTGTCCGTGTACGACGAGCTGCCGCGCGTGGCGCCGGGTGCGCGCGAAACCGGCCCGGTACACCACGTTGTCGAGACGACACTCGAGCATCTGGAGCAGGTTGTCGCCCGTCTTGCCCTGGCGGCGGCTCGCCTCGTGGTAGTAGCGGACGAACTGCTTCTCCAGCACGCCGTACGTATAGCGAGCCTTCTGCTTCTCCATCAGCTGGTTGCGGTACTCCGACTCCTTCACCCGGCCGCGGCCGTGCTGACCGGGCGGGTAGGGCCGCTTCTCATATGCCTGGTCCCCGCCGATGAGGTCGACCCCCAGCCGGCGGGACTTCTTGGTCATGGGTCCGGTGTAACGGGCCATGTTCGCTCAGTCTCCTTCTCGGGCTCGGGTGCTCAGACGCGGGGGCGCTTGGGAGGGCGGCACCCGTTGTGCGGGCTCGGCGTGACGTCCTGGATCGTGCCGACCTCCAGACCGACGGCTCCCAGGGAGCGGATCGCTGTCTCTCGTCCCGAGCCGGGACCCTTGACGAAGACGTCGATCTTCTTCATGCCGTGCTCCATCGCCCGGCGCCCGGCGGCCTCGGCGGCCATCTGTGCGGCGAAGGGGGTGGACTTACGAGACCCCTTGAAACCGACGGTCCCGGCGCTGGCCCAGGCGATCACCGCGCCGGACGGGTCGGTGATCGCGATGATCGTGTTGTTGAACGTGCTCTTGATGTGGGCGTGGCCCACGGCGACGTTCTTCTTCTCCTTGCGGCGAACCTTCTTGCCGCCGGTACGAGTCTTCGGGGGCATCAGGGGTTCCTAACCACAGACAGGGGAGTCGGGGACGATCCGGCGACCCCGGACAGGAAAGACGAGAACGAATCAGAGGTGACCGGCGGCCCAGCCACGGAACAAGCCCGGTCTGTCACTTGCTTGCCTTCTTCCTACCGGCGACGGTGCGCTTCGGACCCTTGCGGGTGCGCGCGTTGGTCTTGGTGCGCTGTCCGTGCACCGGCAGGCCCTGCCGGTGCCGGCGGCCCTGGTAGCTGCCGATCTCCACCTTGCGGCGGATGTCCGCGGTCACCTCGCGGCGCAGGTCACCTTCGACCTGGAAGTTGCCCTCGATGTAGTCGCGGAGCTTGACCAGCTCCTCGTCACCGAGCTCGTGGACGCGCATGTCGGGGTTGATCCCCGTTGCGGAGAGCAGCTCGTGAGAGCGTGTCCTGCCGATTCCAAAGATGTAGGTGAGGGCTACCTCGACGCGCTTGTCACGCGGAAGGTCCACACCGACGAGTCGTGCCATCAGGCGTATGCCTTTCATTCGTCGAAGGTGTC
>JBBQKY010000211.1:0-4171 GCA_038327385.1 Propionibacteriales bacterium | reverse complement strand
GTGCACTTCGGCTTCGACGCGGTCTCCGACAGCGACCTCACGGCGGTCATCGCCCTGCTGAGGCGGTACGGCAAGCCGCTCGTCTACACAGTCCACGACCTGCGTAACCCACATCATCGCGACAGCGTCGCGCACGTGGGGTCGTTGGAGCTGCTGATCCCCGCGGCTGACGCTCTGATCACGCTGACCGACGGTGCCCGGGGCGAGATCGAGCGCCGGTGGGGCCGGGTCGCGCACGTGCTGCCACACCCGCACGTCGTACCTCGTCCGTTTCTGGAGACGCCGCGCCCCGAGGCACGGGGGGTCGTCATCGGGGTGCATGCCAAGAGCCTGCGGCCGAGCATGGACCCGCTCCCGGTCATCGACGCCCTAGTGGACCAGCTGGCCGGCTGGCCCGAGACGACGCTGCAGGTGAACGTGCACGATGAGATCTTCGACCCGGTCAACCACTGGTACGCCCCCAACATCGGCAAGTACTTCCGTGACCTCGTCGATGTCCCGCGAGTCGATGTCCGAATTCATCCGTACTTCGACGACGACGAGCTGTGGGCCTACCTGTCGAGCATCGACGTTTCGGTCCTGCCCTACCGGTTCGGCACGCACTCGGGCTGGCTGGAGGCATGCCACGACCTCGGCACTGGTGTTGCCGCACCCGACTGCGGTTTCTACGCCGAGCAGCGGCCGTGCAACGTCTTCAGCTTCGGGGAGGACCGGGCGCTCGACGTAGCCTCGCTGGCGGCGGCGGTCGAGGGCTTCCGTGGCGCGCCTGCGGTCCGCCCTACCTGGGAGGAGCGGTCGGCCGAACGCCGAGCCATCGCAGCCTCCCATCGCGAGATCTATGCCGGGTTGCTGTGATGAGGGCCCTGCGCATCGCGGTCATCGCGGACTCGCGGCACCCGGTGGCCGAGCCGTTCGCAGGAGGGCTGGAGTCGCATGTCTGGCACCTCACGACAGCGCTGCGCCGCCGCGGTCATCTCGTCAGCCTGTTCGCCGGTCCTGGCTCGGACCCACGCATCGCCACCGGCCTGCTGACGGCCGCCAGGGTGCGCCTCAGCGCGGCCGCCCGGCGAGACCCGTCGATGCCGGAGCAGGCATGGATGCACGACCACCACGCGTACCTCGAGCTGATGCTGCGCCTCGCCGGTGAGCTCGCCGAGTCGTTCGACGTCATCCATAACCACAGCCTGCACTACCTGCCGGTCGCGATGGCATCCATGCTTCGGACGCCGTTGGTGACGACACTGCACACCCCGCCGACGCCCTGGCTCGAGTCCGCGATCAGGGCGGCCGACACGTCGGCGGTCCGCTTCGTTGCGGTCAGCCAGCACACCGCCGACGCCTGGTCGTCGGTCACCCCCGACGTGCGGGTGGTCCGCAATGGCGTGCCTCGCGCTCACTGGCCCGTCGGGACGGGGGGTCGTGAGCTCATCTGGTTCGGGCGGGTCACCGAGGAGAAGGCGCCCCACCTCGCGATCGCCGCAGCTGTGCGCGCGGGGTATCGGCTGCGCATCGCAGGCCCCATCCACGACAAGGCGTACTTCGAGCGGTGTGTCGAGCCGCTCCTCGACCGGCAGGTGAGGTACCTGGGACACCTCACGGCCTCGGTGCTCGCCCACGAGGTGGGCCGCTCAGCGGCGACCCTGGTGACGCCGATGTGGGACGAGCCGTACGGGCTCGTCGTCGCCGAGTCGCTGTCCTGCGGCACACCAGTCGCGGCGTTCGGCCGGGGCGGCATCCCGGAGATCCTCACGAGCTCTTGCGGCGAGCTCGTGACCGGCGGCGACGTCGAGGCGCTGGCACGTGCAGTGCCCCGCGTCGTGCGGCTGTCCCGCGCCTGCGCCGTACGCCGCGCCACGGACTTCTGCTCGATCGAGCGGATGGTCGACAGCTACCTCGAGATGTTCGAGGAGTCCCTCGCCGTCTCGGCATGATCGGCTACTACGCTCACCACCAGGGATCAGGCCATCTGAGCCGGGCGGCCGCGCTGGCGACCCACCTGGACGAGGCGGTCACGGTCCTGTCCTCCGCTGTACGAGCTCCCGATGCGGCTTTCCGGGGCTGGGTCGACCTCGCCGGGGACGGGGACGGCACCGGCCCCGACATCGAACCGACGGCATCGGGAGCGCTCCACTGGGCGCCGCTGCACCACGGCGGACTGCAGTCCCGGATGGCGCGGATCGCGGCATGGATCCAGCGGACCCGTCCGACGGTGATGATCGTCGACGTCTCGGTCGAGGTGACGAACCTCGCGCGCCTGTGCGGCGTGCCGGTCGTGGTCGTCGCGATGCCCGGTGAGCGCTCGGACGCCGCGCACCAGTGGGGCTACCGGCTGGCCAACCGCATCATCGCCCCGTGGCCACGCGAGCTCTACGCGCCTGACTGGCTGCGTCCGTTCGACGACCGGGTGGAGTACGTCGGCTCGTTCTCCAGGTTCGACGGTCGCGACCCGTGCCGGGCAGCCGCGCGGCCGGCGCGGCGCGTGCTGCTCCTCCTGGGGACCGGCGGATCCAGCCTGCCGGCCGACCTGGTCAGCCGGCTCTCGGCTGACCATCCGGAGCTCAGCTGGGACGCCCTCGGCGGGTCCGCCCCGTGGCGAGACGACGTGTGGGCGGCTCTGTGCGCCGCAGACCTCGTGGTCGCCCACGCCGGGCAGAACGCCGTGGCTGAGATCGCGGCCGCGAGGCGGCCGGCGATCCTGGTGCCGGAGGTCCGCCCGCACCTCGAGCAGCAGCACACCGCCGACGCGCTCCGCCGCGGCGGGGTCGTGCGGACCTGTACCTCTTGGTCAGAGGTCGCCGGGGCGCTGGCCGTCGAGCCGGTCGATCCCGCTCAGTGGGCACGGTGGGCCCCGGCGGGCGCCGTACGGCGGGCCGCGGCGGTCATCAGCGAGGTGGCCCGTGGAGGGTGATCGCCGTGACGGCTGAGGTGGAGGTGGCGGTGGTCACGACGGTCAGCGGCCGCCGCGAGCACCTCGCCAACCAGCGGCGCGGGCTCGAAGCCGGGATCCGGCCCCCCGACCTGCACGTCGTCGTCGCGATGGGCGACCCGGGCGTGCGGGTCCTGCTGGGAGACGAGCGGGCGTGCCACGTCATCGACGTCCCCGTGGCGAGCCTGTTGCCGCTCGCAGCCGCGCGCAACGCCGGAGCCATGGCGGCACTGCGTGCCGGCGCCCGCACCCTCGTCTTCCTCGACGTGGACTGCATCCCGTCCGCGACCCTCGTGGCGCGCTACGCGTCGCTCGCCGCCGATCCTCGCCACGCCACCAGCATCCTGTGCGGCCAGGTCAGCTACCTACCGCCCGCACCGTCCGGGGACTACGACCTCGACCGCCTGCGGGACCTGGCGCCACCGCATCCCGGCCGGCCGGCGCTGGCTGACGACGACGTGCGTCGTACCGACGCCTACCACTTGTTCTGGTCGTTGTCCTTCGCCATGTCGGCGCAGGCATGGGCAACCGTCGGCGGGTTCTGCGAGGACTACGCCGGCTACGGGGGTGAGGACACCGACTTCGGTCAGTCCGCCAAGGCTGTTGGCGTCGACATGTGCTGGGTGGGCGGAGCAGCGGCGTACCACCAGCACCATCCCGTGTCGGACCCGCCCTTCGAGCATCTCGTCGAGATCCTCGAGAACGCGCGCGTCTTCGCGGCGCGATGGGGCTGGTGGCCGATGGCCGGCTGGCTGAGCGCCTTCGAGGAGGCCGGCCTCATCGAACTCGATGAGACCGGCACGTCCTGGGTCAGGCGCCGCTGAGGGCGCTGTTGCGTTGGCCGATCGGGCGGCATTGTTGAACGATCGTCCAGGGAGTCAGATGGCGAGCGCCAGCTCATCGAACGCCCCCCGTAGCCGGCGCTGGGCCGGTCCGTCGGTGGCGATCTCGTAGTGGCCGCGTCTAATGTTCTGGACCAAGGCGTGGCCGTCGGCAAGGACGCGAGCTGATCGGAACGTCTTGAGGACACGCATCGGTCGCAGCCGGGCTTTGAGCCGACCATGGTCTGCTTCGACCCTGTTGTTGGCGTACTGCTCTGTGTCGTGCAGGACACCTGGGATGAGCTCGTCGAGGATTCCGTTCGACCGAGTGGCCACAGGGCCAACGTCGTGCCCCTCTAGACTCGAACCCGGTCAGGTCGACGTGCGAACAGACGTGACCGCGGGCGTCAGCGGTTTTCCACAC
>JBBQKY010000210.1:0-4212 GCA_038327385.1 Propionibacteriales bacterium | reverse complement strand
ACACGTGCTCTGCCGCGGAGTCCTCGATCGAGCGGGACAGCCGCCATCCGTCGTACCCGGCGCCGTCATCGGCCGCGATGTCACCGCCGCCATCAACCGGCGACGGTTACAACTGGGCCACCGGTCGGGGCGTCCTCGACTGTCATCGAGTCGGCGATCCGCATCGCCTCCTCGATCAGCGTCTCGACGATCTGCGACTCGGGCACGGTCTTGATCACCTCGCCGCGGACGAAGATCTGTCCCTTGCCGTTGCCGGACGCCACGCCAAGGTCAGCCTCGCGGGCCTCCCCCGGACCGTTGACGACGCAGCCCATCACGGCAACCCGCAGCGGCACCTCCATGCCCTCGAGGCCGGCGGTCACCTCCTCAGCAAGCTTGTAGACGTCGACCTGGGCGCGTCCGCACGACGGGCAGGAGACGATCTCGAGCCGACGCTCGCGAAGGTTGAGCGACTGCAGAATCTGCAACCCGACCTTGACCTCCTCGACCGGAGGCGCCGACAGGGAGACCCGGATGGTGTCACCGATCCCCTTGGACAGCAGGGCGCCGAAGGCTACCGACGACTTGATGGTGCCTTGGAACGCCGGGCCCGCCTCGGTGACGCCGAGGTGCAGTGGCCAGTCGCCGGCTTCGGACAGCAGCTCGTAGGCCCGGACCATCACCACCGGGTCGTTGTGCTTGACGGAGATCTTGAAGTCGTGGAAGTCGTGCTCCTCGAAGAGCGACGCCTCCCAGACGGCCGACTCCACAAGCGCCTCCGGCGTCGCCTTGCCGTACTTGGCCAGCAGCCGCGGGTCGAGGGAGCCGGCGTTGACGCCGATCCGGATCGACGTGCCGTGGTCGCGAGCCGCTGTCGCTATCTCCTTGACCTGGTCGTCGAACTTGCGGATGTTGCCCGGGTTGACCCGCACGGCGGCGCATCCCGCTTCGATCGCCGCGAAGACGTACTTGGGCTGGAAGTGGATGTCGGCGATGACCGGGATCTGCGAGTGCTGCGCGATCGCCGGCAGCGCGTCCGCGTCGTCCGGGCTCGGGCAGGCGACCCGCACGATGTCGCACCCGGCCGCCGTCAGCTCCGCGATCTGCTGGAGCGTGGTGTTGACGTCGGCGGTCAGCGTGGTGGTCATCGACTGCACGGATATCGGCGCGTCGCCGCCGACGAGGACCTTTCCGACACGGATCTGGCGCGTCGTACGACGTGCGGCCAGCACCGGCGGCGGGGCGGCGGGCATGCCCAGGTCGATCGTCGTCATGTCAGCCGAATGGGGTTGACGATGTCGGTCCAGATCAAGAGGACACCCATCAGCACGAGGATCGACGCGGCAACGTAGGCGATCGGCAGCATCTGCGCGACGTCGGCGTACCCCGGGTCGGGCCGACGGCGAAGGCGCGCCCAGCCACGGCGGATCGCCTCGTACAGAGCACCGGCAATGTGTCCACCGTCGAGGGGCAGCAGCGGGATGAAGTTGAACAGGGCCACGAACAGGTTCACCACACCCAGCAGTGTCAGCAAGGTCGCGAAGCGGTCGACCACGTCGATCTGGTTGTTCGAGGCCACCTCACCCGCCACCCGGCTCGCGCCGACCACGCTCATCGGGCTCGACGGGTCGCGGCTCTGCAGGCCGATCGCTGCCTTCGCCACGCCGTACAGACGGCTCGGCATGCTGAGCAGCGCCTTGCCGGTCTGCTCGGTGTAGCTGCCCATCGTCGAGAGCACGTAACCGAAGCTCTGCCGCTCGCGGACCTGCCCAGGAGTGATGCCGAGGAAGCCGGCACGGACGAAGCGGGTCGGGTCGGTCAGCGAGAAGAGCTTGTTGACGGTCGGGTCGGCCTGCAGCGTCACCTGCCTCCCGCCGCGGTCGACGACGACGCTGAGGTGCTTACCCGACGAGGTGCGGATCACGTCCGAGAACTGGTCCCACGAGCCCATCACGACGCCGTTCACGGACACGACCTCGTCGCCGGACCGGAAGCCTGCGGTCCTTGCCGGCGAGTCGGGTGCCCCGGGCTTGCAGACCGCCGACGCCGCGCTGGCAGGCTGCACGCAGTCGGAGACCTGGGCGACGGAGAGGTCGGGTTTTGCGATGCCGAGCAGCATGAAGACGCCGCTCAAGATGACGACGGCGAGGAAGACGTTCATCATCGGCCCGCCGGACATCACGATGACCTTCTTCCACCACGCCTTCTTGTAGAAGAGCCGGTCCTGGTCCTCCGCGGTCACATGCTCGTACTCGACAGCACGGGCGTCCGCGATCAGCTTGCCGAGAACGCCGCCACTGAAGCCCTTGACCTTGCCGTCGGCGTCTCGCTTCTCCGGCGGCAGCATGCCGATCATCCGGATGAAGCCCCCGAGCGGGAACATCTTCACGCCGTACTCGGTGTCGCCCCGCTTCGTCGACCAGATGGTCTTACCGAAACCGACGAAGTACTGCGTGACCTTCACGCCGAACCTCTTCGCGGGCACCATGTGCCCCACCTCGTGCAGCGCGATCGAGGCCACCACACCGAGAAAGAACAGCACCACCCCGAGGGTGTAGACCAGTGCGCTCATTCGGTGTCGGCTCCTCGTGCTGCTCGTTCGCCTCGTTCGGGTCGTGCCGGCTGCGCTGACTCGACCACTTCCGTGGCCCTGTTGCGGGCCCAACGGTCCGCGTCGAGCACGTCGTCGACGGTCAGTGCGCCCCCTTGAGAGGGTACGTCGTGCGCAGCCAGCACCGTAGAGACCGTGTCCGCGATCCCGAGGTAGCCGAGTCGGTGGTCCCAGAAGGCCTGAACGGCAACCTCGTTGGCGGCGTTGAAGACGGCCGGCAGCACTCCACCGGCGCGACCGGCGGCGGTGGCGAGCCCCAGCAGCGGGAAGGCCGCGCCGTCGACCGGCTCGAACTCCCATGTGTGCGGCTGGCTCCAATCGACCGGCTGCGCGGCATCAGCCAGCCGGTCCGGCCAGCCCAATGCGAGGCTGATCGGCAGCCGCATGTCCGGCGGAGACGCCTGGGCGAGCGTCGACCCGTCGCGGAACTCCACCATGGAGTGGATCAGCGACTGTGGATGGACGACCACCTCGATGTCGTCGTACGCCACGCCGAAGAGCAGGTGCGCCTCGATGACCTCCAATCCCTTGTTGGCAAGGGTCGAGGAGTTCGTGGTGACCATCGGACCCATGTCCCAGGTGGGGTGCGCCATTGCCTGCTCCGGCGTGACGGCGGCAAGATCTTCGCGCTGGCGTCCGCGGAAGGGTCCGCCGCTGGCGGTGATCACCAAGCGCCGTACCTCGTCGGCGCGACCGCCGCGTAGGCACTGCGCGATTGCCGAGTGCTCGGAGTCGACGGGCACGATCTGCCCCGGCTTCGCGGCTGACATGACGACTTCGCCGCCGATGATCAGCGACTCCTTGTTGGCGAGAGCGAGCGTCGCGCCCGCTTCAAGCGCCGCCAGCGTGGGCCGCAGCCCGACGGCGCCAGTGATTGCGTTCAGCACGATGTCGGCCGGGAGGGCAGCCACCTGTTCGGCGGCGTCAGGGCCGGCGACGATCCGCGGAAGCTTGAAATCGCCGTGCGCATAGTTACGGCGTTGCGCCTCGGCATAGAGGGCCAGCTGAACATCCTGTACGGCGGTCCCCCGCGCCACGCCTACCACCGGAACGCCGAACTCGATGACCTGGGCGGCGAGCAGCGCGGGCTGGGAACCACCGGCCGCCAGACCCACGACGCGGAAGCGCTCCGGGTTGGCGCGGACCACGTCGAGTGCCTGCGTCCCCACCGAGCCGGTGCTGCCCAGCAGCACCAGGTCACGCCGAGAACCGGGTCCGACCGTCATGCCTCAAGTGTCCCACTCCCACGATTCGTCTGCGGTTCTGACGGGAAAAGGCGGCGCCACGACGCAGACGAATCGGGAGAGGGTGGGGTCAGAGATCGAGGCCGGTGAGCACCATGACCCGCTGGTAGGTGAAGTCCTCCATGGCGTAGCGCACGCCCTCGCGCCCGACGCCCGACTGCTTCGTCCCGCCGTACGGCATCTGGTCAGCGCGATAGCTGGGGACGTCGCCAATCACGAGGCCGCCGACCTCCAGCTCACGGTGCGCCGCGAACGCGGTCTGCAGGCTGTGCGTGAAGACACCTGCCTGCAGCCCGTACGACGAGTCGTTGACACTGGCGAAGGCTGCCGCGTCGTCTTCGACCCGCTCGACCACCAGCACGGGGCCGAAGACCTCCT
>JBBQKY010000209.1:0-4263 GCA_038327385.1 Propionibacteriales bacterium | reverse complement strand
GCGGAGACGCTGCTGAGCAACCCGGTGATCGAGACCTACACGGTCCGGGTCGAGACCGCGTGAGGATCGGAGTCGTCACCTTCCCGGGGTCGCTGGACGACGGCGACGCCCGACGGGCAGCCGAGCTCGCCGGCGCTGAGTCCGTCTCCCTGTGGCACGCGGACGACAACCTGGGCGGCGTCGACGCGGTGATCCTGCCCGGCGGGTTCTCGTACGGCGACTACCTTCGTTGCGGCGCGATCGCGCGGTTCGCCCCGGTGATGACGGAGGTGGTGACGGCAGCCGGGCAGGGGCTGCCGGTGCTCGGCATCTGCAACGGGTTCCAGATCCTCTGCGAGTCGCATCTGCTGCCCGGTGCGTTAGTGCGAAACGACCACCGCAAGTTCGTCTGCAAGGACCAGCGGCTGGTCATCGAGGACAACACGACAGCGTGGACGACCGGCTATGACGCCGGTCAGGAGATCACGGTCCCGCTCAAGAACGGTGAAGGCGGGTACGTCGCTGACCCGGCCACGCTCGACCGGCTGGAGGGCGCCGGCCGGGTGGTCGCCCGGTACGTCGGAGCCAACCCGAACGGGTCGATGCGGCTCATCGCCGGCATCCGCAACGAGCGCGGCAACGTCGTAGGCCTGATGCCGCACCCCGAGCACGCCGTCGACGCCCTATGCGGCGCCGGCACGGACGGTCTCGCGTTCTTCACGTCCGTGGTCAAGTCTCTCGTCGACAGCTGAGTCAGCGGAGAGGATCGCGATGACCGACGAACACTGGCAGGACCCGACACAACCATGGGCTCCCGACGAAACGCAGACGCAATGGGTGAGGTCCGGCCCGACGGAAGGCGCTCACGAGTGGACGGCCCCCGCCGAAGACGGCGGGCCGCAGTGGGCCGACTGGGATCGCTCCGAGACGACCGACTACACAGCTCCTGGAGCGTCAAGTGCCGGGTCCTCCTCCTCCTCCTCTTCCTCCTCGGAGGCGGCAGCAGGCGGCGGCCGGTCCCCCGCACAGCGGATGGTCTCGCTCACCAGCCCCGGCGTGCTGCGGCTGGCTGCGCAGGTCCTCTGTCCGTTGCTGCTGCTCGCCGGGCTGTCGTTCGACGACGGCGGCAACAACGGTTGGGACGCCTATACCGCCTGGGCGATCTTCGCGATGGTATGTGCCCTGCTGCAGCTGGCGCCCGTCGTCGGCCGACGGATCGGGCTGGCCGATGAGAGCTCGTGGTCTCTCGACGCCGTGGGGACGGCGGGGCTGGTCGCCTACTGGGTGATCATCGTGCTGCCGGGTGCGAGCAGCAACACGGGCTTCGTCCAGACGCTCGCCGTGGGTTTCGCGGTCATCGGGCTGTGGCTGTCGCCCGGTCGCCGGCTGTGACTCACGCGTTCGCGACAGCGGCCGACTCACCGCGGTCACCCGACGGTGGCTCCGTGCTCGCCGGTAGCTGGGTCGCCGCGGCGCTGCTTGTCGGGGTGACCTCCCTCGGTCTGCCGTGGGGACCGCTGGGAGAGCCTGGGTACGTCGGTGCCGCTCGGGTGCCGGTGGTGGCCGCCGGTGTCCTCGTGATGCTCGGCTGGCGCCGTCGTTCCCGCCCACTGGTGCGGTTGGGCAGCGCCTTCGGGCTCGGCGCGGTCGTACTCGCCGGCTTCCAGGGCGGCGGCGCGCTCGCCATGCTGGTCGCCGTCCTCCTCTTAGAGCTCCCCCTCCGACGATCCGGTCCTTTCCGCCGACCTTCCGGCTCTCGGAGCGGACCATCCCAGCTACAGCCGCGCTGAGCCCTAGGATGGCGCCATGCCTCAGCGCCATGTCAGGCGGCGGGTTGCCCTGATCCTGGGAGCCTCCGCTCTCGGTTTGGTGTCCGTGGCCTGTGCACCGAACGGCAGCAGCAGCGACAGTCCTGGCGGCGCCACGTCGTCGCCTGGCTCGTCCGAAGTCGACGCCTGCGCTCATCCCCAGACTGTCAAGCCTGGCGTGTTGACGATCGCGACCGACTCTCCGGCGTACGACCCGTGGTTCTCCGGCGACGACCCGACGAACGGCAAAGGCTTCGAGTCGGCCGTCGCCTACGCCGTGGCGAAGGACATGGGGTTCAATCGCGCCGCCGTCGCGTGGACGAAGGAGCCGTTCAACTCCAGCTACCAACCAGGGCCGAAGACCTTCGACTTCGACATCAACCAGATATCGATCAACGCCCGTCGCGCGCAGGCGGTGACCTTCTCCACCGGCTACTACTCGGCAGCTCAGGCGATCATCACGCTCACTGACTCGCCGTACTCCCACGCCTCCTCGCTCGCCGACTTCGCCGACGCGACGCTCGCGGCTCAGGTGGGTACGACGTCCCTGGACGCCATCACCGAGACGATCAACCCCACGAAGCAGCCGCAGGTCTTCGACGACACCAACGTCGCCAAGAACGCCCTGCAGAACGGCCAGGTGGACGGCATCGTGGTCGACCTGCCGACGGCCTTCTACATCACCGCCGTCGAGATCCCGAAGTCGACCATTGTGGGCCAGTTCCAGCCCCAGACCGGGCAGACGGAACAGTTCGGGCTGTTGTTCGAGAAGGACAACCCCTTGGTCACCTGCGCCAACCAGGCGATCGCCACGCTGAAGGCGGACGGCACGCTCGCCTCGATCGAGAAGCAGTGGCTGAGCCAGGTCGTCGACGTCCCGCGGCTCGACTCCTGACGAATGGCGCTGTGGCAGCCCAGCGCGACTCAGCGCGAGCGCCTCGCCTACCGCCGCCGCCAAGCTCTCCAGCGAGGCGCGCTGGCGGCCGCCTCCACTGTGCTGGTCCTCGCCGCACTCGTCGTGGTCACCGTTCGAGCGCCGGGCTGGGAGCGCGTCCGGTCGACGTACTTCGACATCGACTACGCGCGGACCGTTCTCCCTGATCTGGCGCGCGCCTTCGTCCTGAACGTCAAGCTCTTCGTGGTCGCCGAGGTCGCCATCCTGCTGGTGGCGTTGAGTGTCGCGATCATCCGCGTCATCCCATCGCCCGCACTGGCGCCGATCCGGCTGCTCGCGATCATCTACACCGACGTCTTCCGCGGGACGCCCACGCTGCTCGTGATCTTCCTGATCTGCTTCGGAGTTCCGGCGCTGCAGCTCCAGGGGATGCCGAGCGACATCTTCTGGCTCGGGGTCATCGCGCTGACGATGTCGTACGGCGCCTATGTCGCCGAGGTCATCCGCGCCGGCATCGCCTCGGTCCATGCCAGCCAATGGGCGGCGGCGCGTTCGCTCGGGCTGACGTATGCGCAGACCTTGCACCACGTCGTACTCCCGCAGGCCATCCGGCGTGTGATGCCGCCGCTGCTCAACGACTTCGTGTCGCTGCAGAAGGACACGGCGCTGGTGTCGGCGGCTGGCCTTGTGGAGATCCTGCGGGCGGCGCAGGTCAACGCGAGCCGGGACTTCAACTTCACGCCATACGTCGTGGCGGCGGCGTTCTTCGTCGCTCTCACCGTCCCGCTGGCCCGGCTGGCTGACTGGCTGACGTTGCGGCAGACGCGCCGCGAGGGAGGGGCCGGCTGATGGCGCTGCTCAGGCTCGAAGGAGTGCGCAAGCATTTCGGGTCGCATCACGTGCTGCACGGCATCCACCTAGAGGTCGACGAGCAGCAGGTTGTCTGCCTGATCGGCGCCTCCGGATCTGGGAAGTCCACGCTGCTGCGCTGCATCAACCTGCTGGAAACGGTGGACGACGGCACCGTCTGGCTCGACGACCGCGACATCAGCGACCCGCGTATCGACGTCGACCAGGTACGTCGCGAGGTGGGCATCGTCTTCCAGGCCTACAACCTCTTTCCGCACATGTCGGTGCTGGACAACGTGACGCTGGGACCGCGTCGCTCGCTCAAGCTGTCGCGCCCGGACGCAGCGGCCCGTGCGATGGTCTTGCTGAACCGCTTCGGCCTGGGCGACAAGGCCCGCGCTTATCCGGACAGCCTTTCTGGGGGCCAGCAGCAGCGGGTGGCGGTGATCCGGGCGGTGGCGATGGCGCCCCGGCTGCTCCTGCTCGACGAGATCACCTCGGCGCTCGACCCACTGCTCGTGGCCGAGGTGCTGGAGGTCATCGCCGAGCTGAAGCGCGACGGCATGACGATCGTCATGGCCACCCACGAGATGGACTTCGCTCGCCAGGTCGCCGATCGGGTCGTGTTTCTTGACGAGGGAGCCGTCGTGGAGGACGGTCCAGCCGACGTCGTACTCACCGAGCCGGCCGACCCGCGTACCGCCCGGTTCCTGGCCCGCTACCTGAACGCCT
>JBBQKY010000208.1:0-4337 GCA_038327385.1 Propionibacteriales bacterium | reverse complement strand
GCGGCGTCGAGCGCTGCCGCCCGCGCCTTGTTGAGACGCGCCTCCTTCTCCAAGCGCGGCACCGCCTTCTCGACGGTCTGCAGGTCAGCCAGGATGAGCTCGGTCGAGATCGTCGAGATGTCGTCGGCCGGCGAGACCGCGCCCTCGACGTGGGTGACGTCGTCGTCGCGGAAGACCCGCGTGACCTGGCAGATGGCGTCCGACTCTCGGATGTGGGAGAGGAACTTGTTCCCCAGACCCTCGCCGTCGGATGCCCCCCGGACGATGCCCGCGATGTCGACGAACTGCACGGATGCCGGCAGGGTCTTCGCCGAGTCGAACATGCGGGCCAGCTGCCCGAGCCGCGGGTCGGGAACGCCGACCACGCCGACGTTCGGCTCGAGCGTCGCGAACGGGTAGTTGGCCGCGAGCACGTTGTTCTTCGTCAGCGCGTTGAAGAGCGTGGACTTCCCGGCGTTGGGCAGTCCGACGATGCCGAGAGTGAGGGCCACGGCGGACAAGAGTACGGCGCCGGAAGCGACGCCAGGACAGCACGTACGTCGAGGTCGGGGGTCGGCCCGGGGCGCACCGCGAGGGGGATGGACCCGCCTTGTCGCGTCGAGTATGATACGGGAGGCCCGGCGTAGCGGGGGGCCCGGCTGTTTGGCTCCATGGGTGGAGGTCAACGGCCCGAAACATTTCGGCTGATGCCGTTGAATAGGGGAAACTCGATGAAACTCGCCCGTCTGTCTGCCGGTGCCGCGATCGTGCTGACCGCATCGCTGCTGTCCACCCAGGGGGTGCAGGCAGCCAGCAACAGCTCCCAGGTCCGCAACCTGGCTGACTCCACGCCCTGCGCCAAAAAGCTGATCTCCGCACATGAGGGATACCGGCGCAACGCCGACGGTGACACCATCGACTCCCAGGTTGCGGCCTACAATCTCGGCGCCAACTTGGCCGACACCGACGTCTGGGAGACCGCGGACCTCGCCATGGTCGAGATCCACGACGAGGACGTCTCGCACTCGACGACGGGCACCGGTCTCATCACCCAAATGACGATCGACCAGTGGGGCGCACTGCGCACCACTCAGTACGGGGAGCCGGTCCCGACCCTGGAGCAGTCGCTGGCCGTGCCGCAGCTCTCGCAATCGGGACGCCAGCTGATGATGGAGACGAAGTACGAGTTCAACAAGGCCCAGCGGCCGAACGCCTTGGCGCACCTCGTGGCCAAGATTCAGGCATCCGGCATAGACCCCTCACACGTCGTCATCTACTCCGAATTCTCTTACCAGATCCAGACGCTGGAGCAGCTCTACCCCGCGCTGATCACCTGGTTCAAGCCGTATCAGTTCGTGCCGAGTGTGGCGGATGTCGTGAGCTACGGCGCTAACGGCGTGATGCTGCCGGCCAACATGATGACCGCGGAAAACGTCGCGCCGTTCAAAGCCGCGGGTCTGACCGTGATCCGCCAGCGTACGGCGGACTCGATCGACTCGTGGAACACGTTCCTCGCCACCGGCGCGGACGGCCTGATGACCGACAGCCCCGCCAAGATGATCAAATTCTGCCGAGCGCTGCCCTGACCCTCCCCAGCACAGTGGCCGACCACCAAGTGTCGGTGCTCGATGTGATGCTCCTCGGATGGACATCACCACCGTTGTCATCGCCTTGCTGGCGGGTGCCGCGGGCCTAGCGGTCGGCGTTCTCGTTGGGCAACGGCAGGCCTCCGCCCGGTACGGCGACCTGCGCGGCGAGCTTGCCTCCTTGTCGGCGTCCGCCGCGGCCGACTCCAGTGAGCGCGTCTTCGCGATGGCCGACGCCAGCTTCAAGGCGACCGAGGGTGTGGTCGGCCCCGTCAAGGAGAGCCTGGTCACGCTGGCCGAGCGGCTGGAGACGCTCGAGCGGCACGGCGCGAGCTGGCAGGCGCAGCTGAAGCAGCAGGTCGAGCTGGTGCGGATGAGCGGCGAGGAGCTCCGCAGCCAGACCCGCTCCCTCGCCGACGCGCTGCGGCGCCCCCAGGTGCGCGGTCACTGGGGTGAGATGCAGCTGCGCCGGAGCCTCGAGCTGGCCGGGCTGAGCGAGCGCTGCACGTTCGAGGAGCAGGTGACCACTACCACCTCATCGGGAGTCCTGCGACCCGACGTCGTGGTGAGCATGACCGGCGGCAAGCGCGTCGTCATCGACAGCAAGACCCCTCTCGACGCATTCCTGTCCGCGGGCACCGCCGACGACGTTGCCGAGCAGCTCGAGCATCTACGCCGCCATGCCGACCAGGTCCGTCACCATATGGAGTCGCTGGCCGCCAAGGCCTACTGGCAGCAGTTCGAGGAGACTCCCGAGTTCGTCGTGATGTTCCTCCCGGGTGAGGCGATCTTCGCGCAGGCGCTGCAAACCGACCCGGCTCTGCTCGACGACGCGGCGCGCAGGAAGGTGATGATCGCCACGCCCACGACGCTGATCGCGATGCTCAAGACCATCGGCTACGCCTGGAGCCAGGAGTCGGTGGCCGAGAACGCCCGCGAGATCCACCGAGCCGCCACCGAGCTCTACGACCGGCTGTCCACTGCCGGGAGCCACCTCGACAAGGTCGGCCGGTCCCTCTCGACAGCGGTCGGCGCCTACAACTCGTTAGTCGGCTCCCTCGAGACGCGGGTCCTGGTGAGCGCCCGCCGCCTCCACGAGCTGGAGGTCGGCGCGGAGCCGCTCGACCCGATCATCACGTTGAGCCAAGGCACCCGCCCCCTGTCTGCTCCGGAGCTTCTCGTCGGGGATGACGAGCGCGTCATGATCGCCGGGCGACCGGGCAACGAGCAGTGGGTGCGGCCGGCGGTCGGCGAGTAGGAGTCGGCGCGGCACCATCGTCGCGCCCCTCGACATCGCTAGCCTCGATGCAACAGAGCCCCCAAACGCAACAAAGCCCCCAGGGAGGCGTCGATGTCAACCTCAGTGAACGACGTTGCCGAGACCTGGACCGTTGACAGCTGGCCCGTCGACGAGGGCGCCTCGCACGTCGACGACACACCACCGCTCGCCTGGCCGGTCGACGAAGGTCCCGTCGTCATCCACGACCCGCCGCAGCCCGCCACGGCGAGCCAAGCGCTGGTGCCCGGGGCCGCTGCTGCCGAAGGGGTGTCGGGGCGTGGGCTGGTCGTGCTGAGCGCCGTAGCGGCGGCGGCGATCGCCGGTTTCGACCTGTGGATCACCCAGGGCCGGCTGTCATTCTTCTTCGACCTGTGCTTCGTGGTGCTGTGCCTGGTCGCCGCCATGGCCGTGCGGCGATCCGACCTCTTCACCGCGGGAGTGCTCCCTCCCTTGCTGTTCGGAGGTGTGATCGCTGCCGTAGCGGTTCTTGCGCCGTCCGCGTTCGAGGCCGCCGCCCGTGTCGACAAGGTCTTCCTGACAGGTCTTGCGGGTCATGCCTCGGGGCTGGTCGCGGGCTACGCTGTGGCGCTGCTGACCGTTGCCGCGCGTACGGCGGCGTCCCGGGCCTAGCGTCCAGCCGCGCGGAGGTCCTTGCGGAGCTCCGGGGGCAGCGCGAAGATCAGCGACTCCTCGGCGGTATGCACGGGCGTCGCCGCCGGGTAGCCACGCTCATGGAGGAACTCCAGCACAGCGGCGACCAGCTCTTCCGGCACCGATGCACCCGACGTGATGCCGACGGTCTCGACGCCCTCCAGCCATGACTCGGAGATCTCCGAGGCGTCGTCCACGCGGTACGCGGCCGCTGCCCCGCTCTCCAGCGCCACCTCCACCAGCCGCACGGAGTTACTCGAGTTCGCCGATCCGACGACGATCACCAGGTCGGCTGTGGGCGCGATCTGCTTGACCGCCTGCTGACGGTTCTGGGTCGCATAGCAGATGTCATCCGACGGCGGGTCGAGCAGGTTCGGATACTGCTGCCGTAGCCGCCCGACGGTCTCCATGGTCTCGTCCACGGACAGCGTCGTCTGGGAGAGCCAGGCGACCTTGCCCGCGTCCGGCACGACGAGGTCGTCGACATCGGCCGGGCTCTGCACGAGCGTGACGTGATCCGGGGCCTCCCCCGCCGTGCCCTCCACCTCCTCGTGGCCTTCGTGGCCGATCAGCAGGATCTGGTAGCCCTCGTCGGCGAACCGGCGCGCCTCGTTGTGCACCTTGGTGACCAGGGGGCAGGTCGCGTCGATCGTCTTCAGGCTTCGCTGGGCGGCCTCGGCATGGACGGCGGGAGAGACCCCGTGCGCGGAGAAGACAACGGTGGCTCCCTCGGGCACCTCGGCGAGCTCCTCGACGAAGATGGCCCCCCGGCTCTCCAGGCTGCGTACGACGTGTGCGTTGTGGACGATCTGCTTGCGCACGTAGACCGGCGCGCCGTACAG
>JBBQKY010000207.1:0-4470 GCA_038327385.1 Propionibacteriales bacterium | reverse complement strand
AGGGCGAGCTCGGAGACCAGCACCTGACGGGCCTGTCCGAGCATCCGCTTCTCCCCAGCCGACAACCCACGCTCGCGGTCGCGGCGCCACAGGTCGCGCACGACCTCGGCGACCTTCATGACGTCGCCAGAGTGCAGCTTCTCCATGTTCGCCTTGAAACGGCGCGACCAGTTGGTCGGCTCCTCGACGTGCTCGGCGCGCAACACGTCGAACACCCGCTCCAGGCCCTCCTGGTCGACGACGTCGCGAACGCCCACGAGATCCAGATTGCACGCGGGGACCCGGATCTCGAGATCGTTCTGTGCCACGATCCGGAGGACCAGGTAGAGGCGCTCCTCGCCCTTGACGGTGCGAGTCTCGATGTCTTCGATGACTGCTGCCCCATGATTGGGATAGACGACTGTCTCGCCGACCTTGAAAGTCATGTTGTATGAGCCCCTCTCGACAGCGCCAAGCATACCACGCAGAGGTAACCTCAGGGGCCGCGTTTTCGCAGGTCAAGTGCCTTTTTGAGGGTTGACAAACATCTGAAATCATGCCTTCGCAGGACCGACGCCTCCGCATCGCGGCCGCTTCGATACCCTGACCTCGACCACGCTGGCGAGCTGTTCACCGGCTGTGCCCGGAGGAGACGAACGTGACGACTAGCTCTTCATCGGCTCGCCCGGCCGCCGACCCCCGGCCCGCCCGTGTCGCCGCCGGGCCCGGGCGTTGGCTTGCCGCGCTCCTGCTGACTCCGCTCATCGCCGGCTGCGCCACCAGCTTCGGAGCCCAGACGAGCCAGGTCTACCAACCGGGTCCTGGCATCACCGTGCGCGACTCCGACGTCTACGTGCTGAACGCCTTCATCGTCACCGACGGCCGCGGGAACGGCACGCTGGTGGCTGGGCTGATCAACCAGAAGCCCGCCCGCGACGCCCTCGAGGCGGTCTCGGTCACCGGTCCCGGGGGCAAGCCGATCAGTGCGACCATCCTGCCGGGCATGATCGCTCTGCGGGACCAGAGCTCCGTCCAGCTCGCCGATACCGGCGCAGTCCGGGTGGCGGGGGCGCTGACGGCGGGTGTGAACTACCAGCTCGGGCTGACGTTCAAGAACGCGGCTCCGGTGACGATGACGATCCCGGTGCTGGGTAAGGCAGGCGAGTTCCAAAGCGTGCCGCTCGGGCCGGTACCTAGTCCGACGACGCCCAGCCACTAGACCCGGTGCGCCCGGCAGCGCCCGCCGGCACGTCGTACTTGTACCCGAGACCCCTGACCGTCACCAGGTAACGCGGTGCAGCGGGGTCCGGCTCGATCTTGGCGCGCAACCGCTTGACGTGTACGTCGAGGGTCTTCGTGTCACCCACGTAGTCCGAGCCCCAGACCCGGTCGATCAGCTGGATCCGGGTCAGCACCCGGCCGGCATTTCGCAGGAACATCTCCAGGAGCTCGAACTCCTTGAGCGGCATCCGGACCTCGCGACCCTGCACGGTCACGAGGTGCCGTTCGACGTCCATCCGGACCTGGCCGAGCTCCAGCGTCGGCGGCAACAGCTCCTGCTCGGCACCACGGCGCAGCACAGCCCGGATTCGGGCTACCAGCTCCCGGGGACTGTAGGGCTTCGTCACGTAGTCGTCTGCGCCCAGCTCGAGGCCGACGACCTTGTCCACCTCGCCGTCCTTCGCGCTGACCATGATGACCGGCACCGTAGAGACCTGCCGGATGCGTCGGCAGACCTCGGTCCCGGTCAGCCCCGGCAGCATGAGGTCGAGCAACACGATGTCGGCGCCGGTCCGCTCGAACTCCACCAGGGCGTCCGGTCCGGTTGCGGCGAGCGAGACTTGGAACCCCTCCTTGCGCAGCATGTAGGACAGCGCGTCGCTGTAGCTCTCCTCGTCCTCGACAACCAACACCCTTGTCATGAGGACTCCGCGGCGTGCGCGGCCAGCGGAGTAGCAGCCGGTCCGGCTGTCAGCCACTCCACATCCGGCTCGTCGACGGCGGGCTCGTCGTGTCTGACCGGCTCGTCCGACTCGTCGAGCTGGGCAGGCAACGACATCGTGAACGTGGACCCCTCCCCTTCGACGCTCCAGACCCGCACCTCGCCACCGTGGGTGGCGGCGACGTGCTTGACGATCGACAGGCCGAGACCGGTCCCGCCGGTGGCCCGCGCCCGCGCCGGGTCGACCCGGTAGAACCGCTCAAAGATCCGCTCCAGCTCCCTTGCCGGTATGCCCACGCCTTGGTCGGTGACGGAGATGTCGACCATGGTGTCGACCGGGCGTGCGGTGATCGCCACCTGCGTGCGCGGCGGGCTGTAGACAACGGCGTTCTCGACGAGGTTCCCGAGAGCTGCCAGCAGCTGGTCGCCGTCACCTAGCACCACACACCCGCGCTCACCGGCGAAGGCAAGCTCGACCTGTGCCTTGTCGGCGTCGACCCGGACCCGGTCGATCGCGCGCTCGACGATCTCGTCGACCGACACGGAGCGGGCGTCCTCCAAGGGGTCATCGGCCTGCAGTCTCGACAGCTCGATGATCTGCTGCACGAGACGCGTCAACCGCTCACTCTCGGTCTGCATGCGGGCGGCGAACCTGATGACGGCCTCCGGATCGTCGGCCGCCTGACAGACCGCTTCGGCGAGCAGGTTGAGCGCCCCAACCGGCGTCTTCAGCTCGTGACTGACGTTGGCCACGAAGTCACGCCGGATCGCATCGACCCGGCGCTCCTGGGTGCGATCCTCGACGAGCACGAGCACGAGGCGGCTGCCGAGCGGCGCCACCCGGGCGGCCACACTGCGGGCCGGCCCGGTGCGGCTGCGCCGGAGCACCAGCTCACCCTCGCGGATCTGGCCGTCACGTCGTACCAGGTGCACCATCTCGAGCAGGGCGGCGACGTCGAGGCGCGCCCCGCGGACGACACCGAGCATGTGGGCCGGCGCGCTGGCTTTCAGCACGTGGTCGTCCGGCCCGACGACCAGAGCAGAGGACCGCAGCACGGAGAGGACGGCGGCTACGCCGGGCGGAACGAGCGGCTCCTGGACCGCCGACGCACGACGGCCGTGGTCGCGGTCGCTGAGGCGCCACGCCAAAACCGTGAGAGCGCCGAGGAGGGCTCCGATTGCGCCGCCAAGGAGCAGCGCGGCGGAGGTGTGCATACCTCGATCGTACGCAGCGGGGGTGCCGATACTGGCGTCGCGCAACGACCAAACCGGGCTACTTCGGACACTATTCACCCTGCGTTCACGTCTCGATGTCTGCGCATTACCCGGAGGATCTACGGTTAGGGGGTGCGCGACCAGTACCAGCAGCAGCTCGAAGCCATCCTCAGCAGCCTCGTCGACATGACCGGGGACGTCCGCCGCGCGCTCGCCGAAGCCACCCGGGCTCTGCTCGAGGCCGACGCGGCACGTGCCGAGCAGGTCATCGACGGCGACCTGGCGATCGACGCGGTCCGGGAGCGGATCGAGGAGGACAGCTTCGACATCCTGGCTCGCCAGTCCCCCGTAGCGGGAGACCTCCGGACGCTGGTGGCGAGCCTTCGCATGGTCGCCGACCTGGAGCGCATGGGCGACCTTGCCGTGCACGTCGCGAAGGTCGCCCGGCGCCGCTATCCGGCGCAGGCCGTTCCGCAGCTGCTCATCGGCACGATCAAGGCCATGGCGGCGACAGCCGACCAGATGATCGAGCAGGCGGCGCAGATCATCGCCAACCTTGACGTCGACGCAGCAATGGCGTTGGAGGACACCGACGACCAGATGGACACATTGCGCCGTTCGATGTTCCTGGCGTTGCTCAGCGACGAGTGGACCGAGACGGTTGGGCGCGTCGAGGCGGCTATCGACGTCGCCCTTCTCGGCCGTTACTACGAGCGCGTCGGCGACCACGCGGTGTCCATGGCGCGGCGCCTGGTGTTCATCGTGACCGGCGAGCATCCCGTCACCGTCTGAGCGGCCGCTCGCTACCATTCCTGGATGAGTGAAGTCCCTTTTCGGCTCGTGCTCCTGCGCCACGGCGAGAGCGAGTGGAACGCGAAGAACCTATTCACCGGCTGGGTCGACGTACCGCTGAACGACAAGGGCCGTGCCGAGGCCTCCCGTGGCGGGTCACTGCTGGCCGAACGCGGCATCCTCCCCGACGTACTCCACACGTCCGTGCTGAGGCGCGCCATCGCCACTGCCCAGATCTGCCTCGACGTGGTGGAGCGGTCCTGGATTCCGGTACGCCGCTCCTGGCGGCTCAACGAGCGGCACTACGGCGCCTTGCAGGGCAAGGACAAGAAGGAGACGCTGGCGGAGTTCGGCGAGGCGCAGTTCATGCTCTGGAGACGCAGCTACGACACCCCGCCGCCGCCGCTGGACCCGGGGAGCGAGTTCAGCCAGAGCGGTGATCCGCGGTACGCCGACCTGCCCGCCGAGATCGTCCCGCGCACCGAGTGCCTCGCCGACGTGCTCGACCGCGTCCTGCCGTACTGGTACGACGTGGTGGTGCC
>JBBQKY010000206.1:0-4480 GCA_038327385.1 Propionibacteriales bacterium | reverse complement strand
CTGGATCCCCGCCGGATCAAGGTAGTCGCCGAGGAGCGAACAGATCGTGAGCAGCAGCCGAACGACCTGGTCTGGTTCCTCGAGAAGCTGGTGGCGATGGGGGTTGCACTACCCGCGGTTGCCAACGCGAAGGAACAGCCGGTCATGATCGCGTCCCGGTCGGACCTCAGCCTGCTTAAGTCGATCCATGGCGAGCTCAGTTTCCTCGAGTCCGGCGGCAACCCGCCGGTCAGCATGCCGAACACAGCCCTATGGGTGGCCCGCACCTGGCAGCTGGAGATCGCCGCAGACGAGCTGCCGACGGTGGCAGCAGCGATCCGCGAGCCGCAGAACGAAGGCTCGAGCTACAAGGCGGGCTATGAGTACGTGTCGCCCCGAGAGAAGACCTGGGCCGACTCCGTCGTCAAAGCGCGCGCGGACAACAAGCTGGTCGAGCAGGTCGCCACTCTGCTGCCGAGCTGCCCCGTCCCCGATCAGACGCTGAAAGACGAAATGGGCACCCCCCTCATGGTGCGGACGATCGCCAAGGCCGCCGCGGCCGGTACCGGCGCAGTCCATTCGATTCAGCAGGTGCCGACTGTGCTGCGACCCGCGACCACGTGGCTCCGGACGACAGCGCTTGCCGGCTATCGGGTCACGACCGCGGTCAAGCCCTGGCCGAAGAACCTGATCGGAATCGGATTTCTGCTGCTCCTCGTCGGCGGCGTGCTGGCAGTACAGCAGTCCGCGGCATGGGGCCTCAGCGGCCTCGCGGTCATGGCAGTCGGGGCTTACCTCATCGTGTTCGGCGCCTGGCAAACCAGCCCACTCGTTCTCGTGTCCCTCTTCAGTGCCACGGTCCTCATCGCGGCGATCTCCCTCACGCTGCCCCACGATCGGACATGGTTGTTCGGCACCAGTGAGAAGGCCGGCTGGGTCGGGGAGCGAGTCCCCTGGATCGGCAGCGCATGGTGGCACCCCCTAGTGGTGCTGACCGGTGTGCTGCTCTCCGGGGCGACGGTGCTGCTGGTGGCTGGAGCGATCCGCCGACTGTCCATCAGGCTGGTGAACCACACCCTCCGGCGCCGCACGGAAAAGGAGCTCGAGGAGCAGCAAGGAACGAGGTCCTGATTCGACCGGGCGGACCGGGCAGCTGACGTCGCTCCTTTCGCTCGCCGGGCGGTCCGTCTCAGCGGCCCGACGAGTGTCGCGAGTTCGGTGGCGGAGTCACTCCACGCCTTCGTGTAGCCTGGCGAGCGATCGACATCCTTTAACGAGCCGTCCTGTGAGGCGGAGAAGGAGGTCACGACTTGACGCGTGCTCATCGCAGCAGTCTGGACACCGATACCTCTCGCGTGGTGCTTGATGCATCTGACATCGCCCGCGCACTGACCCGCATCTCCCACGAGATTCTCGAACGGAACAAGGGTCCGGCAGGCGTGGTCCTGCTGGGCATCCCGAGCCGCGGGGTGCCGCTGGCCAACCGCATCGCCGACACGATGACCAAGGTCGAGGGCGTCAAGATCCCGCACGGGGCCCTCGACATCACCATGTACCGCGACGACCTGCGGTTGAAGCCCACCCGGGCACTCGAGCACACCGCGATCCCCGGCGACACCATCGAGGACTCCGTCGTGGTCTTGGTGGACGACGTGCTGTTCTCCGGCCGAACGATCCGGGCCGCGCTGGACGCGCTCAACGACCTCGGGCGGCCGCGGACGGTCCAGCTCGCCGTACTGGTCGACCGCGGTCACCGCGAGCTGCCGATCCGCGCGGACTTCGTCGGCAAGAACCTCCCGACCAGCAGGTCCGAGACCGTGCACGTGTCTTTGGAGGAGTACGACGGGCGGGACGCCGTCGCGATCCGCGCAGCAGAGGTGGACGTCCCATGAAGCATCATCTGCTCTCCGCCGCCGACCTGACCCGCGACGACGCCATTCTGATCCTCGATACGGCAGCCGAGCTCCGCTCGCTCGCCGACCGGCCCATCAAGAAGCTGCCGACGCTGCGCGGGCGCACGGTTGTCAACCTGTTCTTCGAGGACTCCACCCGCACCCGAATCTCGTTCGAGGCGGCAGCGAAGCGCCTCTCTGCCGACGTCATCAACTTCTCCGCCAAGGGCTCGAGTGTCTCCAAGGGCGAGAGCCTCAAGGACACTGCGCTGACGCTCGAGGCGATGGGCGCCGACGCCGTCGTCATCCGTCACGCCGCATCGGGAGCGCCGCACCGGCTCGCGAACAGCGGCTGGGTCCGGTCCAGCGTCGTCACCGCCGGCGACGGCACGCACGAGCACCCGACGCAGGCACTGCTCGACGCGTTCACGATGCGCCGCCATCTCGGCGACCTGGAAGGCAGGCGGGTCACCATCGTGGGCGACGTGCTGCACAGCCGTGTCGCCCGTTCGAACGCCTTGCTGCTCAGCACGCTGGGTGCCGACGTCACGCTTGTGGCCCCCCCGACGCTGCTCCCCGTCGGTGTTGACAGCTGGCCGGTCCAGACCTCGTACGACCTGGACTCCACCCTCGACAAGAGCGATGTCGTCATGATGCTCCGCGTCCAGCACGAGCGGATGAACGACGCGTTCTTCCCCAGCGCCCGCGAGTACAGCCGGCGCTACGGCCTGGACGACAGGCGCTTCTCCCGGCTCGCCGACCACGCCATCGTGATGCACCCCGGCCCGATGAACCGCGGCATGGAGATCTCCGCGAACGTCGCCGACTCCACCCGCTCGGTCATCGTCGAGCAGGTGACGAACGGCGTCGCGGTGCGGATGGCCGTCCTCTATCTCTTGCTGTCCGGCAGCAACGTCACACCGGAGCTCGAGGAGGCCATGGCGTGAACCACTTTCTGATCAGCGGCGCCTCGATCCTCGGCGGGGAGCGGGCAGACCTGCTGCTACGCGACGGGCGGATCTGCGACCCGGCAAATGCAAAGCCGGGTACGACGGTCGTCGACGCCGCCGGGCTGGTCGCACTGCCCGGTCTCGTCGACCTGCACACGCACCTGCGCGAGCCGGGACGCGAGGACGCCGAGACCGTGCTGACCGGCTCGATGGCTGCCGCGCGAGGAGGCTTCACCGCGGTCCACGCCATGGCCAACACCGACCCCGTCGCCGACACCGCAGGCGTTGTCGAGCAGGTCTGGCATCTCGGCCAGACGGCCGGGTACTGCGACGTACGCCCCGTCGGAGCCGTCACCGTCGGGCTCGACGGTAGGCGGCTGGCGGAGCTGGGGGCGATGGCCGAGTCCGCCGCGCAGGTGCGGGTCTTCTCCGACGACGGGCGCTGCGTCTCGGATGCGGTGATGATGCGCCGCGCCCTGGAGTACGTCAAGGCGTTCGACGGCGTGATCGCCCAGCACTCGCAGGAGCCGCGCCTCACCGAGGACGCCCAGATGAACGAGGGTGCCGTGTCCGGCGTGCTCGGGATGCGAGGCTGGCCCGCCGTCGCCGAGGAGGCGATCATCGCCCGCGACTGCCTGCTCGCCGGGCACGTCGGGTCCCGGCTGCATGTCTGCCACGTGTCGACGGCCGGATCGGTGGAGATCATCCGGTGGGCCAAGAGCAAGGGCTGGGCGATCACCGCCGAGGTGACCCCGCACCACCTGCTGCTCACCGACGACCTGGTTGCCTCGTTCGACCCGATCTACAAGGTGAACCCGCCGCTGCGCACCGCTTCCGACGTCGAGGCGGTGCGCGAGGGTCTCGTGGACGGCACCATCGACTGCGTCGCCACCGACCACGCTCCGCACCCCACCGAGGACAAGGAGTGCGAGTGGGCGGCCGCGGCGATGGGGATGCTCGGCCTCGAGACGGCGCTCAGCGTCGTGCAGCAGACGCTCGTCGACACCGGCCGGCTCTCGTGGGCCGACGTGGCCGATCGGATGTCGGCCGCACCGGCACGCATCGGTCGGGTATCCGACCACGGCGCCGGCCTCGGCTATGGCTGCGGCGCCAACGTGTTGCTCGTGGACCCGTCGGCGAACCGCGTCGTGGACCCCGCGGACTCGGCGTCGCTCTCGCGCAACACCCCCTACCGCGGGATGACGCTCCCCGGTGCCGTCGTGGCGACCTTCCTCCGCGGCCGACCGACGGTGCTGGACGGAAAGCTGCAGTGACGGCTCGACCCGCCCCGGCGGTTCTCGTCCTCGAGGACGGCCGCACCTTCCGTGGTGAGGCGTACGGCGCGATCGGTCAGACGGTCGGAGAGGCGGTGTTCGCCACCGGCATGACCGGCTACCAGGAGACGCTCACCGACCCGTCGTACCACGGCCAGGTCGTCGTGATGACCGCTCCGCACGTGGGCAACACCGGAATCAACGACGAGGACGACGAGTCGGGCTGCATCTGGGTCGCCGGGTACGTCGTTCGCGACCCCGCCCGCCGCGCCAGCAGCTGGCGCGCCCGGCGCACCCTCACCGACGAGCTGGTCGGGCAGGGGATCGTCGGCATCAGCGGCATCGACACACGCGCGCTGACGCGTCACCTGCGCGAGCGGGGTGC
>JBBQKY010000205.1:0-4517 GCA_038327385.1 Propionibacteriales bacterium | reverse complement strand
CGACTCGGCGGACTGGGAGACGGCCTGCCGGATCCCGCCGGTGGCCCGGTAGCCCGCCACCGTCAGGGTCGGGCCCTCGCGTCGCTCCCAGGTCTCCCGGAGCACGTGCGAGAGCAGCGGCAGCGCGGCCGGCTCACCCTCCACGTCGCGGATCAGCAGGTCGACCAGGCCCGGTTCGACGCGCAGGCCGGCGCGGTTGGCGGGCCCTTCAATGGCGCTGCGGAGCCCGGCCTCACCGAGCGGACCGAGCAGGTACATGCCCTCTTCGAGCACGCGCGCGACGCTCGGGTACGGCACCAGGTCGCCGAGGTGGTCGGCGCGCAGCGAGACGACCAGTGCGCCACCGGCGCCGACGTGCTCGGCCAAGGCGGCGAAGAACCGCTCCCGCTCGGCCGCTGCTGTGCAGACGGTGACTGCCTCCTCGGCCTGGTCCACCACCAGGGTCTGGCGTCCGCGAGGCTTCAACCCGCGCAGCGAGTCCACCGGATGCTCCCCCGGCGTGGTGACGAGGACCGGCGTCCCGTCCCGCGTCAAGGACGCGACAACGCCGGCCAGGATCAGTGAGGACTTGCCGACGCCTGACGGCCCGATCACGGCGAGGACCCCGGCGTCCCGCAGCCGCCTCAAACACGCGGCCACGTCGTCTTGGCGGCCGAAGAACGTGTCCGCGTCCTCGGTGCCATAGGCGAGCAGCCCGCGGTAGGGACAATCCACGCTGGCCTCGCGCACCGCCGGCGGACTCAGAGACGGGTCCTGCTGCAGCAACAGCTGTTCCAGGCGCACGAGCTCAGGGCCGGGGTCCAGGCCAAGCTCGCCGACCAGCATCGTCCGCGCGCGCTTCAACGCACCCAGCGCCTCAGGCTGCCGACCAGCGTGGTAGAGCGCCGTTGCGAGCAACGCCCACGGCCGCTCCCTGAACGGCGTCTCGGCCACCAACACTCGCGCGCGCTCCAGCACTGCCTGCGAATGACCGGCGGCGATCCCGGCCTCGACCAGCACCTCCTCCGCGGCCAGCCGCAGACCTTCGAGGCGCCCTGCCTCCACCCTGCCCGGCTCCCACTCCTCCAGATCCCCGAGCGCCGGCCCCCGCCACAGGTCCAGCGCCTCCTGCACCAGATACGACGAGCGCGCCGGGTCTCCCGCGGCGAGCGCATCCCTTCCCCGCCCCAGCAGCCGCTCGAATGTCCGGTGGTCCAGCTCGTCCTCGCTCAGCGTCAAGTGGTACCCCGACGGCCCCCGACTCGATGGCGGCCGGACCGAGCACCTTGCGCAACCGGACGATGCATCCCTGGACCACCTTCGTCCAGGTCGGCGGCACCTCGTCCACCCACAAGGCGTCCGCCAGCGCGTCCTGCGTGATCGGGGTGCCGGCGCGCACCACCAGGGCCGACAGGACCACACGATCCCGCGGGCCCAGGACTTTGGCGCTGCCCTCGACCAGGAGCGGGCCGAGTACGGCGATACCCATGCCTCGACTGTCGACCTCGCTGCGCGTCGCGTCAATACGGCCGTTACCGGACTGACACCGCTCCAACGCCCGGCCGACACCGCTCCCCGCCACAACGAGGTGAACAGAGCTCACCCAGATTGAGGAGCGCACCATGTGCCATCGCCACCCATTGACACTCTGGCCCGTCGCCCTGGCCGCCATCGCGGTACTCGGCGGCGCCTGCACGGGCACCAACGACACCACGAACACCGTTGACAAGACGGCCGCCCCGTCGTCCGACTCCCCGACCGTTCCCTCGTCGGCCGCAGCGATCGATCTCACGTCGATCCCCGAAGGCACCTCCTTGGAGCCGGGGACGTACTCCGTGGGGCTCCTCTTCGACGACGGTCCGACGCGGGCCATCGTCGACGTGCCCGAGGGCTACGTCGGTCATGGCCTGGTCATCGGCTCCGACGACGGAGATATCGCCTTCTGGGGCACCGTGACGCGTGTTGACACCGATCCCTGCCTTGGCGGGAAGCTCGTCGGAGCCGGTACCAGCGTGCACGACCTCGCGGCCTTGCTTGTCGCCCAGCGGCACATGACGACCTCGCAACGAGTGCCGGTGACCATCGGCGGCTACCACGGGGTGTACCTGAAATCGACTGCGCCGGCAGACCTCGATCGTTGCCGAGGCGGGAACGTCACCATCTTCGCCGCCGGAGACACGTGGTTGCGGTCGGACGCTCCCAACGGGACCTTCCACGAGTGGATCCTGAATGTGCGCGGTACTCGTGTCGTCGGCGGGGCGCGGATCGGTCCGGATGCCGCCAACCCGGCCGAGCTCATCCACATGGTCGAGTCCGCCAAGTTCGCCGGCGTGGACCAGCCGTAGCGGACGTGACGCCCGGGTACGCGAACCGGACCTGGCCGGCCCTGCTCGTGGCCGTCGGCCCGGTGGGCGCGGCCGTTGCCCGAGGCAGGACTGACGACCGGCAGCCCGCCGCGCTGCCCCCCATCAGATCGAGGTGGCCGGCCACGGAGCGGACGGCCACCCATCGGGCCCAGCAGGCCCTGTCCGCGGCGCTCAGCGGGTGCGGTACGCCGACGCGCGATGGCGGATATCGAGCACGATCACGACGTGTCGTGCGTCGTCGATCTCGTACAGGATCCGCCAGTCCCGGCCGAGTCTTGCGCTATAGATGCCGGTGAGCTCCTCACCGAGGGCTCTTCCGACTCGCTGCGGGTTCACCAGCAATGGACCCGTGATGAGCTCGACTGCCGCGGCCGCGACTGATGACGGGAGCGGCTCGCCGATGGCTCGACGAGCCGGAGGTGCGGTCCCCAGCTCGTATAGCCGGGTTACGATGCGCGGTTGCCCTTCAGCAAGACCCGCGCGGCTTCGTTGCCGTACAGCACATCGCCCGAGCGAATCGCCTCGCGTGCCTCGGCGAGCGCTCGCAGGCTGTCCGGGTCCGCCTTGATCTCCGTCGTCTCTCGCTGGGCAAGATATATCTCGATCGCGTGGACAACCGTCTGGTGGACGCTGCGGTGATCTTCCTCAGCGGCCTGCCGTAGCTCCGCATCGAGGGAAACTGGAAGCCGTAACGTCATCGCCATACCACGAAGATCATAATGCACCGAAATGGTAGCGCCGCCGACTTGGAGCCTACCGACTTCTCGCCGATGACGCCGACGAGGGGAGGACAGGGTGGACGTCAGCGCCGCCGGCGACAGCCGGCGCCAACGCGGTCTACGTTGTGTTGGTGGTGAGGGGTGGGCACAGCGCGTCCGGCTCCGGCGGCCAGGAGTACGACGGCGAGGGATACCGCCGGGACCTCAACGCCGAAGAGCTCGGTTTCCAGCGGCTGTACGGGCCGTGGGATGCGTTCAGCCCGGAGCACGCCCGGGAGGTCTTCGACCCGCTCGGCTTCCCGTGGTGGGTGGCCGGCGGCTGGGCGATCGAGGCGTTCACCGGCGTCGCCCGCGAGCACGAGGACATCGACGTCTCGATGTTCCGCCGCGACCTGCCGATCCTGCGCCGTACGCTCGCCGGCCGCTTCCATGTCTGGGCGGCAGGGGAGGGCGCCCTCACGCCACTTGATGACGAAACGAAGGAGATGCCCGACAACGCCGACCAGGTCTGGCTGCGGGCGCATGCACTCGCACCCTGGCGGGCCGACGTGCTGCTCAACCCGGACCAGGACGGACGCTGGGTGTCGCGCCGCGACCGGTCGTACGTCGTCGACCTCGGCGAGGTCACTTGGCGGGGCGACGGGATCACCTATCTGCGCCCGGAGGTCGCCTTGGCGTTCAAGGCCAAGCTGGTGCGCCCCAAGGACGAGACTGACTTCGCAGCCGCGGTCCCGCTGCTGGACTCGCGTGCTCGTGGTTGGCTCGTCAGCTTCCTGGCGCGCATCCACCCGGGTCACGCGTGGCTGGACCGTCTCTGATCGCGCCTATGCTTGGTGCGCGATGAGCGACGCGATGACCCGGCCGGGTCGAGTGACCTACCTCGACCATGCAGCGACCACGCCTGTCTACCCCGAGGTGATCGGGGCGATGAGCAGCCAGCTCGCCAGGCTCGGCAACCCGTCGTCGCTGCACGGCTCGGGGAGGGCCGCTCGCCGGGTCGTCGAGGAGTCCCGCGAGATGATCGCGGCGGCCGTCAACGCGCGACCCTCCGAGGTCGTCTTCACGTCCGGCGGGACGGAGTCTGACAACCTCGCCACCAAGGGCCTGTTCTGGGCGCGGCGCAAGGCCGACGTACGGCGTGTGCGGGTGCTGTCCACAGCGGTCGAGCACCACGCCGTGCTGGACTCTCTGCACTGGCTGGCCGCCGAAGCCGGTGCGGAGGTCGAGCTGCTTGCGGTCGACGCCACCGGGCGTCTCGACGTGGCAGCCCTCTCCGCCTCGGTCGAGCGGGATCCGGCGAGTGTAGCTCTCGTCACCGTGATGATGGCCAACAACGAGGTCGGCACTCTCCAGCCGCTGGACGACGTCATCGAGATCGCCGGCCGGCATGGCATTCCCGTCCACAGTGACTCCGTGCAGGTGATGGGCCAGCTGCCATTGGACTTCGCCGCCA
>JBBQKY010000204.1:0-4551 GCA_038327385.1 Propionibacteriales bacterium | reverse complement strand
GCGTCCCCTCGACGGCGGGGCTGCAGTCGCGGGCCTCGGCGGTCACCGTGACGGTAGACGAGCCCACGTCCTGCGCGAGGGTGAGGCGTTGGTACTGCTGGGCCACCCGGTAGGGGCCGCCCTGGTCCAGGATGCCGTCCGGATAGTTCCACTGGTACGAGTCCTGGTAGTGCATGTGCAGCTCCTGGTCCAGCGGACCGCAGCAGATCGAGGCGAAGCCGTTCTTCTCGTTGGTCCCGTCGTCCTGCTGGAGTCCGTGGCTGTCGCCGAAGACGATGAACAGCTGCGCACCTCTCGAGGCGGCGTAGTCGCTGATCAGGTCGCGCTCGTAGATGTACGACGGCCACTTGTCGCAGTAGGTCACCGGGATCGGCGGGCCGGGAGACGTGCCGTTCCAAGCAGGGTCGGTGAAGATGACCAGCAGCTGCCGCTCCTGCACCGCTGTGTCGATCTGCGACTGCAGCCACGCCAGCTGGGCGGCACCCAGCATCGTCGACTCCGTAGCGCGTGGATCGGTGGCGGTCGTCGTCGTGTCGGTCTTGTCGATCGAGCGGGTGTCGAGCTTGACGAACCGGACATTGCCCTCGACCTCAGCTCTCCAGCGTCCATGCGGTGGCGACTGCGTGTCCTCCATCCGAGCCGGGACGACCTCCTGCCATGCCGAGATGTTGGCCATTGTCAGCGGATCGTTGAAGGTCGGCAGGTTGCTGGAGCCCGTGCCGTTGTCATCGTGGTCGCTGATGACGTAGTCCATGCATCCGATGGCCTGGATCTTCCGGATTCCCGCGTCCGTGCAGTTCAGCGACCAGTTGTTCATGTGCTTGATGGGGTCCCGGGAGAGGTCGTTCGGGTAGCCGAAGTCACCGACGTGGACGCTGCGGTCCGGGGCCCAGGCGGCGATGTCGCCGAAGGCGGCGGTGTTCGTGGGGTTCGTCTGTGCGCAGGAGCCGACGGCGATCCGCGTGGTGCAGACGACGCCCACCGGCTGCAGCGTCTTGAACGTCGAGAGCTCTCCGATGAACTGCGGCTGCCCGTCGACGGGCGTGTCGGTGAACTGGTAGAAGTACTGCCCGGCGGCCGTCAGGTCCGTCACGGACCACTTGTTCCACCCTGCCGCGTTGGGCGGCGCCGCCGGCCAGGACGTCGAGTTGCTGAGGTCGGCGTTCGAGGAGACCACCAGCCCGACCGACGTCGTACCGTTGGTGTAGGCCGATATCTCGACGCTGGACTGGGTGGCATCGCCGGCCCAGGCCGCCATCCCTGGCGCCCGGGAGAACTCCACGGGGTTGTAGGGGCTCGGCCAGGTTGCCGTGTCGCCGTACATCCGAGTCGTGTCGAAGTAGAGCTTCCAGCCGGTGGACGTCGACCCGATGGCGATCGTGTCCGGGGTGGCGCTTGCCGGCAGGGTAGCGCTGATCTCCGTGTAGTTGTCAGGGCTCTCCGCGTCCTCCGAGAAGTACCGGACGTGTACGTCGAGACCTGAGCCGTCCCAGGTCGCCTGCCAGTCGATCCGGGCCCAGCTCTTCAACTTTCCCCTGGCACTCGTCTCAGCAAGGCCGAGGCCTTGCGGGCTGACGATGCGGATGGTGCCCCGCTTCGAAAGCTTGACGTAAGCGAGAATGGAAAGACCGTTCTGGATCGTCACGATGTGCGAGTCGCTGGTTCCGCGGGTGATCGTACGGACATACAGCGAGCCGGTGTGTGCCGGGGGGTAGGGATTGTCGTACCTCACCGTGCCGGCTCCGGACAACGGAAGAACCACGCCGAGGGGTCCGTGCAGCGCGGCGGCTGCGGCGTACCTCGGGGCGCCGCTCGTGCCGGTCACCATGTCGGCGCCCGCGACGACAGCCGCTCCGTCAACGCCCTCGTCGTAGGTGTGCAGCCGGCCCCCCACAAAGGGCGGCGCGTACGGCTGCACAGTCGTGATGGACGTGTACCCCCGGTAGGTGTCGAACCCCACCGAGGCGGACGGGTTGCACTGCTGTCCGAGAGCGATGTGCGATGCCATGGCCGACGGGAAGGTGGCCTGCACGACACCGTCAGATTTCCAGCCCTCGACGTGTGCTTGTACGTAGATCCACGCGGTTATCGCGATGTTTGAGCCGTCCCAGGTCTGCTCCCAGTCCAGTCTCAGACTGTCGTCTCGGAGCCAGAGCTTTCGGGTGATGGCGACTCGGGTGTTGCCGGCGTCGAGAATTTCCACCCGCCCGTCCGCCGTCAGCCGAACAGCTGCAGACGACGAGCCGGCTACGACGTCGTACATCAAGGTCAGGACGGTTGCCGTGGACGCCGGGGCAAAGGCATGCGGTCGGAGGTACACGGAGCCGCTGGATGCAGCCGGTGCGGGATTGGTGTAGACCAGACATCCGCCGCCACTGGCAGCGGACGAGAGCCATCCCAGGGCTCCGTGCGAGGCGTCCACTGCCGAGTAGACCGGCGCACCCATGACGGCCACCACGGCGCCGGCGACGGGAACCGGCGTCCCGTCGACGCCCTCTTCGTAGGTGGCGAGGGTCGAGGGCTCGGCGAGAGTCTCAGCGCTCTGCACGTTCGAGCCGAGCAGGCCTGACGCGGCCCGCGGGACGACTAGGGAGGCGCCCCCGAGGCGAAAGAGGGACCGCCGACTGAGGTTTGGCATGGCGGCCTCCGGGGGCGGGTGGTCCACAGGGCGGGAGAGGTCCGTACCTGCCCTCCGCGAAAACGCTTCATCAGTGTAAGCGATAAATTGCAGATGAAAATTATTCAGAAACAAAGCTGCAGCGCGAGACCGTGCTGGGTGGATTTGCCGCTCGTGCTCATCGGAAGGCCGCAACGGGCGCGCCTTCGCCAGCCCGCGGCCGCCTACCGGCACCGCAGCCCGGTTCGGCACGCACGCAGTGCCCGCGGCGCGCAAATGCCCCGAACGGGCACGTACAGGCGTTACCGTCAAAGATTCAGGTGTAGCGACTCTGACGAAAAGGCTCTCCAGTGCCCCGATACTCGAGCTGCGGAGATTCCGCGCGGCACCGCACTGCGGCTGTCGCCACGCTCTGCGCGTCCCTGCTGCTGGTCACGCTGACGTCACCCGCGCCCAGCGTGGCCTCGACTGACGACCATCACGCACTGACCCACCAGAAGGCGCAGCTCAACCACGATCTCGCCACGTCTCGAGGCAACCTCGACGAGGTCTCACAGAGTCTGGTGACGGCTCAGGGACGTCTCGACGGCGCGGTGGCCGACCTGGGTGTCGCTCGCTCGCAACGCGACGAGCTCCAGGTCGAGGTTCAGGCCGCCGCCGTTCGCGACGAGCAGATGCAGAAGGCGCTGGATACGGCGCTCGAGCGGCTGGCGAACGCCCGCGACGATCTCGTCCAGGGTCAGGCGACCGTGGCGCGTCAACGCTCTGAGCTCGCCGCCTTCGCCGTGTCGAATGCGACCAGCCAGGTGACGCAGCTGTCGACTCTCGGTCTCGTCGTGACAGCCGGCTCGACCCACGAGGCCATCGGCGAAGTGCAGGGCTCGAACAGCGCCATTGACCGGCAGCTCGCGGACGTGCAGCGGCTGCAGGCCAACCAGGTGCTCCTGCGCTACACCGAGCAGCGCGTGCGACAGGCTGCGGCAGCGGTTGCCGCGGACCGGGCGGCAGCCGCCGCGAACCTGGTGCAGAAGCAGACCCTCGAGGCAGCAGCGATCGCCGCGGCGAGCCTGGTGGAGCTCCAGGTATCCGACCTGCAGACGCGCAGAACCAGGCTCGTGTCGGCAAAGGCGGCCGAGCTGCGCCGGATCCAGACGATGCAGCGCGAGCGCACCGCTGTCGAGGCGCGGCTGCGCAAGATCGCCGAGCAGCGTGCCGCCGTCCGCCGGGCAGCCCTTGCCGCTGCGGCTGCTGATGCGGCGGCGGCTCGCAAGGCCGAAGCCGCCCGAAGCGCCGCCAGCAGGAGTCCCGGTACGGCGACGGCGGCCGGAGCGGCCGCCCCCGACACAGGCGTCCTGGCCTGGCCGGTGGTGAACACCTATGTCACCTCGCCGTACGGGATGCGGATGCACCCCATCCTGCACATCTGGGAGCTGCACGACGGCACCGACTTCCACGCTGTCTGCGGCACCCCGGTCTACGCCGCCGCCGCCGGCCGGGTGACGTCGGAGTACTTCAACACCGGCTACGGGAACCGCCTCTTCATCGACCACGGTTTCGTCAACGGTGTGAGCCTCTGGACGTCGTACAACCACCTCACGTCCTACGTGGCGTCCCCCGGCGAACAGGTCAGCCGTGGTCAGCTGGTCGCCTACTCCGGCACCACGGGCTACTCGACGGGATGCCATCTGCACTTCATGGTCTACGTCAACGGCACCGCGGTCGACCCGATGACCTGGCTCTAGCGCCCGCCCTCACAGAAGGCGCTGAGCGAGACCCGGAGATCAGCACAGGTCTCGGGTCTGTAACAGGAACGGTGTTTCCGGCGGTTTTCATCAGTAGGTTTCTGCTGCTGGCCAGCGGTCGGCGAAGGTGATGGCGAACGCGTTGAGGGCTGGCTTCCATCTCATTGTCCATCGTGTCCGGCCTTGGCCGGT
>JBBQKY010000203.1:0-4625 GCA_038327385.1 Propionibacteriales bacterium | reverse complement strand
GCCGCCCGCCGCGCCCATGAGCTGCCCGAGCAGGCCAGGGTCCTTGTCATGCAGCTGCGCCGTCAGATCGGCCAGCTTGCCGGGGTCGGTCGACTTGCCGTCGTAGTCCAGGTCGTGACCGTGCGCTTTCGCGTGCTGCTGTAGCTCCTGACCGTACTTCCGGCGCTGCGCCGGCTTCATCTTGCTCAGCGACTGTTTGGCTGCCTTGTGGTAGGTCGGCCGGTCCACGTTGCGGGCGACCTCGGTGTAGCGACGGCCCACCTCGTCGTCGTCGTAGCCGTCCTCCGGCCCTTGGTCGTACCGCTTGGCGAACTCTGCGTAGTCGCTCTGCTTGTCGTTTCCCTGTTGAAGGAGCTCGTCGAGAAGACCCATGACATCCCTTTCGGTTGTCGGCGCACTCACGCCGACCGCTGAGCTCATGTACCCGTCTTACGGTGTAAGAAACCCCACTGGCGGAGGAGGCGGTCAACCGGCTCAGCCCGCTCGCCGCTTTCCACCGGAGTCGTTGATCGGCGCTTCTCGTCCCCGGCGGCTGCTATGACTGGACTCGTCATGACGTCGAGGACCACGAGCAGCACCGCCCGCCACAGTGACCGGCTCGTGCTGCTCAAGCGGGAAGTGCGGCACCGCGAGCCGAAGCCGCCGGAGGCACCGGCTGCCGAGCGACCGGTGGCGCAGGTGGCGGTGGACCTGCCGCTCGCCCACCTGGACCGGCCCTTCGACTACCTGGTGCCGGCGTCGATGCACGACATGGCGGTGCCAGGGTGCCGGGTCAAGGTCCGCTTCGCGGGTCGCGACGTCGACGGCTTCCTGCTCGCTCGGGTTGCCGAAACCAGCCACGTCGGGGCACTCACGCCACTTCGGCGAGTCGTCTCGGCGGAGCCGGTGCTCACGCCGGCGGCCCTGGCGGCCGCACGGATGGTCGCCGACCGCTACGCGGGCACGCTGGCCGATGTGCTTCGGTTGGCGGTGCCGGCTCGTCATGCCCGGGTGGAGGGCGAGCCCCCGGCGGAAGCCGACCGGCCGCTCGACGCACCGCTCGCCGATCTGCGGGCGCGGTGGAACGCGGAGGTCGGCGGCCGGGCGTGGGTGGACCGGTTGACCGCGGGGGAGCATCCCCGGGCGGTATGGATCGCCCCGGCTGGCTCGGACTGGGCGGCGTGGTTCGCGTCCAGCGCCGCGGCCACCCGGCGGTCCGGGAGGGGCAGCCTGCTGCTGGCTCCGGACGCCCGCGACGCCTCGCGGCTGTCGTCGGCGCTCAATGACCTGCTCGGTGCCGGGTCCCACATCGTGCTCACCGCCGATCTGGGTCCTGCTGCTCGCTATCGGGCCTTCCTCGCAGTCGCCCGTGGGCTCGTCGACATCGTCGTCGGTACCCGGGCGGCAGCATTCGCGCCGGTCCACCGCCTCGGTCTCGTCGCGCTGTGGGACGACGGCGACGACCTGTACGCCGAGCCGCGGTCGCCGTACTTTCATGCGCGCGAAGTGCTGGTGCTGCGCGCCTACGCGGAGCAGGCGGCGATGCTGGTCGGCGCGCACAGCCGGTCGGTGGAGGCACAGGCTCTCGTCGAGTTCGGATGGGCGAGCGAGATCACTGGCTCCCGCGATGCCGTGCGAGCGGCGGCCCCGCAGGTGCACGTCACTGGTGAGACGGACGCGGACCTGGCGCGCGACCCGGCGGCACGGTCGGCGCGGATGCCCGCGGGCGTCTTCGCGGCCGTGCGGGAGGCGTTGGAGACCGGGCCGGTGCTGGTCCACACTCCGCGGTACGGGTACCAGCCCGGCCTCGCGTGCTCGCGCTGCCGTCACCCGGCTCGGTGCCCCCGCTGCGCCGGACCCCTCGGCCGGGCGCGTGGCGGTGCCGCGCCGCAGTGCGGCCGTTGCGGCCGGGAGGCCGCCGAGTGGGTCTGTGCGCACTGCGGTGGCTCCTCGTTGCGCGCGCCGGTCGTCGGCTCGCTGCGGACCGCGGAGGAGTGGGGGCGCGCCTTCCCTCAGACCTCGATCATCGTCTCCGGGGGGGAGCGCGTTCTCGACGAGGTCGATGGTCGGCCTGCGATCGTCGTCGCGACGCCGGGGGCGGAGCCGTCGGCCGTCGGTGGTTTCGCCGCAGCCGTGTTGATGGACACCTGGCTGACCCTTGCTATGCCCGGGCTGCGCGCGGAGGAGGAGGCGCTGCGCCGCTGGCTGCGGGTCGCCGCCTTGGTCCGCCCGGCTGACATGGGCGGTCGGGTGGTCGTCGTGGGGGAGCCGAGCCTGCCGGTCGTGCAGGCGCTGGTCCGTTGGGATCCCGCCGGTTTCGCGGCGCGTGAGCTTGCCCAGCGCCGCTCGGCCCGGCTGACCCCGGCCGCCCGGATGGCGACGGTAACGGCTGCGCCGGATGTGCTGACCGAGGCGATGGCGGCGTTCAGCCCGCCACGCGGCGCCGAGATACTCGGACCGGTCGAGGCGGGTGATCACGCGGTTCGGGTCGTCGTACGCATCGCCGCCGAGCGCGGTGCCGCGCTGTCCCGCGAGCTGCAGCACCTGCAGGCCGGCCGGAGCAGCCGCAAGCTGCCGCCGGTTCGCGTCCAGGTCGACCCCACCGACCTCTGACCCACGACCATACGATCCGAGGGTTTCGCACCAGAACGGCGGCCGACAGTGCACGAGAACGGCCGGATGGTCGCACGCGAACGGCCGGATGGTGGGTCGGTAGGATTCGGGGGTGGCGGTGCGGGAGATCAGGCTGTTCGGCGACCCGGTGCTGCGCGAGGTCGCGGCTCCGGTCACCGACTTCGACGCCCAGCTGCGAACGCTCGTCCAGGACCTGACCGACACCATGCTCGACGCGCCGGGCTCCGGCCTCGCGGCTACCCAGCTCGGCGTCGCGCTCCGCGTCTTCACCTACGTCGAGGAGGGCGTCGCCGGCCACCTCGTCAACCCGCGGCTGATCCTCACCGACGAGCTGCAGACCGGCGAGGAAGGCTGCCTCTCGATCCCCGGACTCGCGTTCGACTGCACCCGGGCGTTCGGGGTCGTCGCGCGGGGCTACGACATGTACGGCGAGCCGGTGACGCTCGAGGGCACCGAGCATCTGGCCCGGGTCATCCAGCACGAGACCGACCACCTCGACGGCGTGCTGTTCGTCGACCGGCTCGACGCACTGACGCGCAAGGCGGCCATGAAGGCGATCTGCGAGGCGGAGTGGAGCGGCCTGGCCGTCCCGCTGGTCAGGGAGTCACCGCACCCCATGCTCGGCCGGAGCCGCTGACGATGCGGCTCGTCTTCGCCGGCACGCCCGACGTGGCGCTGCCGTCGCTGAAGGCGGTTCTGAACAGTCGGCACGAGGTCGCCGCCTTGCTGACGCGCCCGGACGCGCCAGCGGGCAGAGGGCGCGCCCTCAGTCCGTCCCCGGTTGCCGCCTTCGCCGCCGAGCAGGGGCTGGAGGTCCTTCGGCCAGAGCGCCCGAGCGACCGCGACTTCCTACAGCGGCTGGCCGAGGTCGCGCCGGACTGCTGTCCGGTGGTGGCGTACGGCGGTCTGTTGCCCCAGGCGGCCCTGGACATTCCTGCGCGTGGCTGGGTCAACTTGCACTTCTCGCTGCTCCCCGCCTGGCGCGGAGCAGCCCCGGTGCAGCACTCGCTGATCGCCGGCGACGAGGTGACCGGGGCGACCACCTTCCGGCTGGTCAAAGAGCTCGACGCCGGGCCGACGTACGGCCTCTTCACCGAGACCATCCACGCCGACGACACAGCGGGGACCCTCCTCGACCGGCTGGCGACCCACGGCGCCGCGCTGCTGGTGGCCACCCTCGACGGCATCGAGGACGGCATCCTGGAGGAGCGGGAGCAGCCGAGCGAGGGCGTCTCGTTCGCGCCCAAGCTCGGCACGGACGACGGACGTGTCGACTGGAGCCGGACCGCGTTCGCGCTCGACCGGCTGGTACGCGGGTGCACTCCTGCCCCGGGCGCGTGGACCCTCGCGGCGGGCCAACGGCTCAAGCTCGGGCCGCTCACGCTGCGCCCGGACGAGCCGCGCCAAGAGCCCGGTCAGGTGGTCGCCACCAAGCGGGCCGTCCTCGTCGGGACCGGCACCCATCCCGTCGAGCTCGGTGACGTGCAGCCTCCGGGCAAACCCCGGATGCCCGCGGCCGACTGGGTCCGCGGGATCCGCAGCGCGCTGGCGAGGCTCGATCCGTGACGTCCAAGGACGTCCCGAACCACTCGCTCGCCCGCCGCGCACGCTCGCGTACTCGGCTCGACCCCGCTCGGCAGATCGCCTTCGCGGCACTTCGGGCGGTCGATGACGACGACGCCTACCTGAACCTGACGCTGCCGTCGTTGCTCGCAGCCGCCGGCCTGACCGGCCGCGACGCCGGGTTCGCGACCGAGCTGGCCAACGGCACGATCCGCATGCAGGGCCTGTACGACGCCATGATCGCCGCCAGCCTCTCCGGGGCACCCGCGTCGCTCCAGCCCGAGGTGCTCACGGCGCTGCGTCTCGGCGCCCACCAACTGCACGGCATGCGAGTCCCGAGCCACGCGGCCGTCGGCACCAGCGTCGAGCTGGTCCGGGAAGCCGTGGGAGAGCGGCCGGTGCGACTCGTCAACGCGGTGCTCCGCAGGATCGGCGCAACACCCCTCGAC
>JBBQKY010000202.1:0-4695 GCA_038327385.1 Propionibacteriales bacterium | reverse complement strand
GATGCCCAGACGTCGTTTAAGGAGGCCGCGCTGATGCCGTACAAAACGCGCGGCGTTCCAGCCTTGTGGGGTACGTGGACAACGGACCAGGTCGAACCGTCCCAGTGGGCGCTGAATGGCTTCTGGCGTCGGGGACTCGCGCTCTGGTAGCTCCCGACCGCCCACCCGTCAGCGGCGGAGAGGCTGGTGATGTCGTTCACTGTCACGCCGAGGCCGGGGTTCGGGAAGTCGACGCGCTTCCATGCCTGCCCGTCCCAATGCACCACGATCGACTGGTTGGCGCCGCTGGCATCGGTATGTCCCGCGGCCCAGACGTCGTCCGGGGCCAGTGCCGAGACCGCGATCAGATCGAGCTGCTGCGCACCTGATGGGGGTGGGACGGTCATGGCGTCCCATCCGGCGCCGTTCCAGTGGTAGACGAGCCCGTCGTCGCGAACGTGGCCGACGGCCCAGACGTCGTCAGCGACGGAGCCGGACACGGCGCGCAGCTCACTGTGTGCTCGGGACGGGCCGGCGTTCACGAACGCTGTGCCGTCCCAATGCGCTATCAGCGCTCGCCCGGCGAGGTTGCGCAGACCGACCGTCCACACGTCGTTGGGGGAGATCGCATCGACGTCTTCCAGGAGTGCGCCGACAGGGGGCGTCGGCACGTGTCGCCACGAGGCTCCGTCCCAGTGCGCCGCCCATGGGCGGAGAACTCGTCGGCTGGCTGTTCCCACGGCCCACCCGTCATCGGTCGTGAGCATGTCGACTGCTTGCATGTTGTGCAGGTGCCACGGAAGTGCCGGACGCACTTGCTCGGCCGCGCGCGTGTCAGGTGCCGCGCCGGCCGGTGGCGATGTCGCCACCGTTAGGCAGCCGGCGGTGAGCCCGAGAAGGGTAATCGACCGAATCATCAAGGTCCCCGATTTCTGGCTGTTGGCACAGCGCCTGTGGTAGCGGTCTCAGTGTAATGGGCCGGTTGAAGCCACTTCGAACTCATCGAGGTCGGTCCCTTCGAGGTCCGCACCAACCGAGCGGCGCAGCGCCTCGTGCAGCGTGCCGGGCGTCAGGACTCCGAGGAACCGGTCGCCGTCGAGGACCGCGACCCAGCCGGCGTCCCACTGCAGCATCGTCGACAGCGCATCCTTGAGCGAGGCGTCCCTCGCGACCCAGGCGTCCATGCGCTCCCCGCGTTCGGACACGGTGCCGGCACCGGAGCTGCGCTCGAGCGAGATCCAGCCGCGCAGGTTGTCGGAGCCGTCGAGGACGACCGCCCACCGGGCGTCCTGTGCGGTCATCTGCTGGTGAGCGTCGGCGAGCGAGTCACCCTCGTGTACGACGGGCGGCAGCTCGAGGTCGACCTCCGCGATGGGAGTGACGGCGAGCCGTCGTAGCCCCCGGTCGGAGCCGACGAACTCGGCGACGTAGGCGTCGGCAGGCTCTCCGAGCACGCGGGCCGGCGTGTCGAACTGGGCAAGCCGGCCGCCCGGCTCGAAGACAGCAACCCGGTCGCCGAGCCGCACCGCCTCCTCGATGTCGTGGGTCACGAACACGACGGTCTTCGCAAGGTGCTGCTGGATGGCGAGAAACTGGTCCTGCAGGCGGGTGCGGACCACCGGGTCGACGGCGCCGAAGGGCTCGTCCATCAGCAGCACGGCGGGATCGGCCGCCAGCGCGCGGGCGACGCCGACGCGCTGCCGCTGGCCACCGCTGAGCTGGGCGGGATAGCGGTGCGCGAACTCGGCAGGCTCGAGGCCCATGGTCGACAGCAGCTCGTCCACCCGCTCGTTCGTCCGCCGGTGGTCCCAGCCCATCAGCCGCGGCAGCGTGGCAACGTTGGCGCGCACCGTCTGGTGGGGGAAGAGCCCGATCTGCTGGATGACGTACCCGATGCGCAGCCGCAGCTTCACGGCGTTCATGTGGGTGACGTCCTCGCCGTCGATCTCGATACGCCCGGTGGTCGGCTCGATGAGCCGGTTGATCATCTTGAGGGTCGTAGACTTCCCGCACCCGGACGGGCCGACGAGCGCCACGAGCTCTCCACGCAAGACGTCGAGGTCGAGCTGGCGGACCGCGACCGTCCCCCCGGGATAGGTCTTGCCCACCCCCAGGAGCCGGATCATGAAGTCTTCGCTACGGTCCATGGCGTGACCCTACCCGCGCTGGAATCCACCAGCTCGTGCTACAGCCTGTACGTCAACCACTGGTTCTGCACGTCGTACCTGCGCGACTACCAGGACCAGCTGGTCTCGGCCACCAAGCAGCATGCGGAGATCACCGTCATCTCGGTCCTGGTGGGCCTGGTAGTCGCGCTTCCCCTCGCCGTCGTCGCGCGTCGGCTGCCTCGGCTCGAGACCACCATCCTCGGCGCATCGACGATCGTCTACACGATTCCGTCGCTTGCGCTCTTCCCACTGCTGGTGCCGTTCACGGGGATCAGCGAGAAGACGGTGATCATCGGCCTTGCGCTCTACTCGCTGACGATCCTGGTACGCAACACGCTCGCGGGTCTGCGCGGCGTACCCGACGACGTTCGCGAGTCCGCTGTCGGAATGGGGTACGCACCCACCCGGATGCTGTTCACTGTCGAGATCCCGCTGGCGCTCCCCGTCATCATGGCCGGCCTCCGCGTCGCGACAGTCTCGACGGTCGCCCTGACGACGATCGGCTCCATCGTTTCTTACGGCGGTCTCGGGAACCTGTTGGCGCAGGGGGTGCAGGAGAGCTTCAAGGCGCAGATCTTCGCGGCCAGCGTGCTGTGCGTCCTGCTCGCCTTCGTGCTCGACCTGGTCATCCTGCTGGCTCAGCGGGTGCTCACGCCGTGGACGTGGAAGGCGAGGACCCGCTGATGATCGGTGACGCGTTCGGCTACCTGCTCGACGGGGCTCACTGGTCCGGATCCGACGGCATGCTTGTCGAGCTCGGCCAGCAGCTGCTCCTCACGTTCACGGCTCTGCTCCTCGCGGCAGTCGTTGCGCTCCCGGCGGCGCTCGTGCTCGGTCATCTCGGCCGCGGTGGCTTCCTGGCGATCAACGTGTCCAACGTGGGCCGCGCCATCCCCACGTTCGCCGTGCTCATCCTGCTGTCCGTCGGACCCCTCGGGACGGCGGTGCTCGGCCCATTTGGCCGAGCGGGTCTTGCCACTCTCGTGGCGCTGACCCTGTTCGCGCTGCCGCCGCTCATCACCAACAGCTACGTCGGGATGACAGAGGTCGACCGGGACACCGTCGAGGCGGCCAAGGGGATGGGGATGACAGGCAGCCAGCTCTTCTTCTCGGTCGAGCTGCCCCTGGCGACGCCGTTGATCCTGACCGGCCTGCGGCTGGCGCTGGTCCAGGTCTGGGCCACGGCGACCATCGCGGCTCTGGTAGCGGGTCCGGGTCTCGGCAACGTGATCACGGCTGGCTTCTACCGCAGCGACTACGGCAAGGGCCTCGCCGGCGCCATCGTCGTCGCGGCGGTCGCAATCGTGCTCGAGGTCACTGCCGCTCTCAGCGAGCGGTATGCCGACCCGCTCGTCAGGGTCCAGCGTCGCCAACGTGCAATGGTCGCGGTTGCGTAACGGTACGTGGCTAGCACCCGCAGAGGTGAGAGACTTGCTCGATAACTCGGGTGCCACCCGGTGCCCGACCGGACACGCGGAGCCGTTGCGGCGGCTGCGGGACACAGAAGGCGGTACTGGGGATGCACGTACGACGCATGGTCGGCGGCGGACTGGCGCTCGGCGCCCTGCTGCTTGGCGCGGCTTGCAGCAACGACAGCACGTCCAACCCGCCAGCCGGCTCCCCCACTGGCGGCGGTGACAAGGGCACGATCTCCCTGTCGGGCCAGAACTTCGGCGAGATGCAGATCATGGCAGCGATGTACCAGCAGGTGCTGGAGAACGCCGGCTACACGGTCAACGTGCATCTGGTCGACACCCGGGACGTCTACCTGCCGCAGCTCGAGTCGGGCGCTGTCGACGTGGTCCCCGACTACCTCGCCGGGATAGCCGACAACCTGAACACGCAGGCCAACGGGGCCAATGCAGCGTCCATCACGAAGAACAGCGCACAGCAGACACTGGCGGCGCTCAAACCACTCGCCGACGCAGCAGGCATCACCATGCTCGAGCCGGCGCAGGCCACCGACCAGAACGCCTTCGCGGTCACCAAGAGCTTCGCCGACCAGAACAACCTCACCACGCTCTCCGACCTCGGGGCGCTCGGGCAGCCGATCGTGCTGGCCGCCGCCCCGGACTGCAAGGGCCGTCCCGACTGCGAAGCCGGCCTCTCCGGCACGTATGGACTCAACATCACCAAGATCCTCCCGCTGGGCTACGACACGACGCAGGTCAAGGACTCCCTGAAAAAGGGTGAGTCGCAGCTCGGTGAGGTTGCCACGACCGATGGTGCCCTCGACCAGGAGGACCTGGTGATCCTGCAGGACGACAAGGGCATCCAGCCGGCCCAGAACCTGATTCCGGCTACGAACACCGACTTCATCAAGGCCAACCCGGACGTCGCCACGATCTTGAACAAGCTGTCCGCGACGCTGACGACGGCCGACCTGGCGGCCCTCGACCTCAAGCTGGCGGTTGAACGCGCGCAGCCCGCCGATGTCGCCTCGCAGTACCTGAAGGACAAGGGCCTGATCTCCTGACCCGGGCTGGGGCTACCTGTCGATGTCCCCGACCACGAAGAACATCGACCCCAGGATCGCGATCATGTCGGC
>JBBQKY010000201.1:0-4697 GCA_038327385.1 Propionibacteriales bacterium | reverse complement strand
GGTGTCCTGAGCTGTCGTCACCCTGAGCCCCTAGTGACCGCGGGGGTAGTCGAAGCCGCTGAGCGGCGTCGCCAGGTACGGGAAGTGGCTCAGGTAGTTCTGATCGGTGTTCTTCGGCGTGAGCCCATCCGTCAGCTGTCCGGCTGCCGCGTCCGGCTTGTAGTTCGGGTCGACCAGCGGGTACGTCGCACCCGCAATGGCCCGCAGCTCGATCGCCGTCACGTCGTCGGCAACCCGGCGTCCGTTCGGGAAGCCGGCCAGGTCGCCGCCCAGGATGCCGTAGATGCTCGGGTCCTTGGCCGGCGGAATCGCCATGTTGAGCCGCAGCATGTCCGCCTGCGTCGCCCCGGTGTAGTTCTGGAAGCCGTCGATCAGGCCCTTCGGGATACCGGTCAGCAGGATCGCCAGCAGGTCGGCCCGAGCCGCCTTCAGGTTCGCCAGGTGCGGGAACACCCCGGGGTAGAGCACCGGCAGCAGCCGGGCCAGCTCGGGGTGCGCGACGTACTCGGCAAACATCGAGTCCTGCGCCGGCCCGAACGTGTTCCAGCGGTTCTTCTCCTTGATCGGGTTGATGACCTCGTTGACCAGCGGGTTCCCGAGTCGCGAGACCTGCACCCAGGGGCCGGAGTCAACCATGCGGTGCTGGCGTTGGATGTGCAGCTTGTGCCGGTACGCCGCACCCCAGACGCCGATGACCGCCTTCGGGTCGTAGACGCCGGACGGCTTCGTCCCGTCACGCGTCAGGTCCGTGATCGGCACCTGGAGAGCGATGCTGTGGACGTTGACGCCGCGGGTCCCGTTGACGCCGGGGGCGGCCGCCATCGGGATGAGGTGCAGGTTCTGGAACGGGCGGAGCGCGCCGAGGTCGAAGATCGAGCCCAGGTCGACGTAGAAGCCTTCCTTGCGCTGTCCGGCGAAGACCTTGCGACGCGAGTGGTAGGTGTGGATCGCCTCGGTCGCCAGGTCCTTGTAGTTCGGCGTCGAGCGGGGGCCGACGTTGCACGGCGGGCTCGGCACCTTGGTCGCGAGGACTGTCGACACCGCGTCCACGGTGCCGTAGTTGAGCACCTTGGTCAGGTCGTAGAACTGCCGACGGCTCCAGTTCGGGCTGTCGAGCGAGTCGATGGGGCCGGTGTTGTAGAGGAACGTGTCCTTGTTGCGGATAATGGTGTGGAACTCGAACAGATACGAGATGTTGGGCAGCCCGTCGCCGTCGTTGTCGATGTGGATCGCGTAGAGGACGTCGTCGTTACCGAACTCGTAGAAGTTCGGGCCGCCGTCCGGCTCCTCGAACGGGATGTAGTTCGTGATCATCGTGACCATGTCGGGAGCGTCGGGCGAAACGAACGCATAGACATCGGTGTTGTCGGCTACCGGGTCCTTGGAGGTCTCCGGGGCTTCGCGGTGGGACGACATGCCTACTCCTTCGTGCTCTTGTTGAGTTGGTTGAGCACCGAGGACACCAGCTGGCGGTCGTGGAAGACGATCTCCTCGTTTCCGGCGATCAGCGCGACCTCGGAGGTCTTGGCATCGCGGATGTGCAGGACGACGTCCTGGGGCGGGGCGCCTTTGAGCCTGTGGTCGGGTACGACGGGGGTCTTGCCCTCCGCCGCCTGGGCTGCTGACGTCGACGCAAGACCGCCGACCGCTGCCGCTGCACCGACGACCGAGGCTTTGGTGATAAAGCCTCGACGCGTTTCTTCCTTCATGCCGCCTCCTCTGAGACGAGATGGCTCGACCGCTCAGCGGCCGGGCCGGGTGGATGGTTCTGCGACTGCATTCGGCGCGGATGGAGTATCGGATTGGCGGGCTCGCGGCGAGGCGTCGGCTCGCGCGCTATTGCCCCGATATGGGAGGGGTGAGCGCCGTCTCACGGTAGGATCGAACCTTCACGCCCGATCGGGCTTTCCCCGTCGCGGCGGGCAGGGCTCGCGGTGGGCAGAGTACGACGAGGTGGGAGCGCGTTGTCGATCACCAACGCTGTGCGCGAGGGCAACGACCCGGACGTGCGGCCACAGGACGACTTGTTCGGCCACGTCAACGGTGGCTGGTACGCGACTGTCGAGATCCCGCCGGACCTGCCGGGCTATGGCGCGTTCACCCAGCTCCGGCTGAACGCCGAGCAGCATGTGGGGGATCTGCTTCATGAGGCAGCCACCGCAGCGGAGCGTGGAGACGTGCAGCCGAGGGTCGCTTCGCAGCAGATCGGCGACATGTTCGCGAGCTTCCTCGACGAGGACCGCATCGAGCAGCTTGGTGTCCTTCCCCTCTCCGCCGACCTGACAGCCATCTCGGCGCTCGCCAGCACGTCCGAGCTTGCCGGCCTGATCGGTCGGCTGGAGCGTCGCGGCGCGGCCGACGGCGCATTCGGCGCGCACGTCAACACCGATGACCGCCGCTCCGAACGGTACCTCGTCAACATCTACCAGGGCGGACTGGGGCTTCCCGACGAGGCCTACTACCGCGAGAACCAGTTCGCGGACGTTCGCACGGCATACGTCGGGCACGTCGCGAGGATGCTTGACTTCGCGGGCGTCGACGATGCCGAGGAGGCGGCCCGCCGGGTGATGACGCTCGAGACGCGGCTCGCGACCGGCCACTGGGACGCGGTCGCCTGCCGCGACGTCATCAAGACCTACAACCTGATGACGCGCGCGGAGCTGGCGGCGTTGGCGCCGGCCTTCGACTTCGACGTCTGGGCGGCCGGTCTCGCTGCCCCGGACGGCGCCTTCGCGGAGGTCATCGTCCGTCAGCCGAGCTACCTCACCGTCCTAGGCGCGGCGTTGGTCGACGTACCCCTCGACGACTGGAAGTGTTGGCTGACCTGGCACGTCGTGCACAGCTCGGCGCACCTGCTGAGCAAGGCCGTCGTCACGGAGAGCTTCGACTTCTACTCGCGAACGCTGGCCGGCACCGAGATGGAGCGGGACCGGTGGAAGCGAGGCGTTGCGGTCGTCGAGTCGGCGCTGGGCGAGGCGGTGGGTGAGCAGTATGTCGCGCGACACTTCCCGCCCGAGGCCAAGCAGCAGATGGACGAGCTTGTCGCTAACCTCGTCGAGGCCTACCGGCAGCGGATCGAGAGCCTCGACTGGATGGGCCCGGAAACCAGGCGCAAGGCGCTCGACAAGCTCGCCGTCTTCCGACCGAAGATCGGCTACCCACCGAAGTGGCGCGACTACTCGGGTATCAGGATCGACCGAGCCGACCTCCTCGGCAACGTGCAGCGAGGTCATGAGTTCGAGACCGACCGCCAGCTGGAAAAGATCGGCAGCGCCGTCGACCGCGACGAGTGGCTGATGTATCCGCAGACGGTGAACGCCTACTACAACCCCGGCACCAACGAGATCTGCTTTCCCGCAGCCATCCTGCAGCCGCCCTTCTTCGACCCCGAGGCAGACCCCGCGCTGAACTACGGCGGCATCGGTGCGGTCATCGGGCATGAGATCGGTCACGGCTTCGACGACCAGGGCGCCCAGTACGACGGAGAGGGCAACCTGCAGGACTGGTGGACCGAGGACGACAGGGCAGGCTTCCGCGAGCGCTCCGACAAGCTCATCGCGCAGTACAACGACCTCGAGCCACGCGCGCTGCCTGGCCACAAGGTCAACGGCGCGCTCACCGTCGGGGAGAACATCGGCGACCTCGGCGGGCTGACGATCGCGCTGAAGGCGTACGAGATCAGCTTGGCCGGCGCCCAGTCGCCGGAGGTCGAGGGGCTCACCGGCACCCAACGGGTCTTTTTCAACTGGTCACTTGTCTGGCGCGGCAAGTATCGTGAGGCACTCGCAAGGCAGCTGCTGACCGTCGACCCGCACTCGCCACCCGACCTTCGGGCCAACATCGTGCGTAACCTCGACGACTTCCACGCCGCCTTCGAGACGACACCGGGAGACGGGCTCTGGCTCGAGCCGGAGGAGCGAGTGCGGATTTGGTGAGCAGATGAGCACCTGGACACAGACCTGGACCGAGCGTCGGCGGGCGTCGATGCGCCCGATCCTCCTCGGCGAGATCCTCGTCGTGGTCATCCTGCTGCACTTCTACGACTACGTGAAGTCGCTCGAGAGCGTGCGGACGAGCGTGTCGCTGCACAACGGCCGCGACGTGCTGGCCATCGAGCGCTGGTTCCGTGTCGACATCGAGAGCTTGAGCAACCACTGGTTGTCGCTGCATGAGACGACCTCGACGCTCCTCGTGTGGTGGTACCAGTACTCCCACATCAGCGGCACGATGGCCGTCCTGACCTGCTGCTACCTGTGGTTCCCGCAGATCTACCGCTCGGCGCGGAACTCGCTCGTGCTGACCAACTGCGTCGGCATGCTGGTCTTCGTGGTCCTGCCGGTGATGCCTCCCCGGCTGCTGCCGCACACCGGGTTCGTGGACTCCGTCGCCGTTGCCGGTTTCGGGAGCAGCCACGGCGGCCCGGTCGAGCCGGCGCAGTTCGCCGCGATGCCGTCGCTGCACCTGGCTTGGGCGATGTGGGTCGCGCTCGTGGCCTTCGCGATGCTGCGATCGAAGTCCAAGCGCGGGCTGGTGTTCCTCTACCCGCTGCTCACTGGGGTCGCGGTGGTCACGACCGGCAACCACTACGTCCTGGACGTCTTCGCTGGCGTCTGCCTGGCGCTGGTGGCCTGCTGGGTTTGCGGCTTCAACCGGCATCTACGCCAGCCCGCGAGCCAGCCGACGGAGGAGCTTGCCCC
>JBBQKY010000200.1:0-4752 GCA_038327385.1 Propionibacteriales bacterium | reverse complement strand
GATGCGCCGCGTCATGACGATACGACGGCGAATAGCTCTTCCGCTTCGCCCGAGACTTCGGCTTTCCAGACATGTGAACATCCTCCCGGCGAGACCAAAGTCCCGCTATCAAGGTGTCCACCAAACGGGGGGAACCCCAGGACCGATAGGTTCGCTCGTGGCGATGCCCGGGCGTTGGACGCGGGTGAACAGCAGGCCCGAACCCGCGGGCCGAATGTTGGTCCACGCCCTTGAGGGCACCCAGTGGGTCAGTGTGGCTGCGATGTCCGCGCGCGACGCCGACAAGCTGGCCGTAGCCGTCCTGGTCTGTCTTGGAACGGCGCACCCTCACCAGGAGCCCGCTGGGTCGGGTGACGATGTCAGCCAGACGAAGTGCGGCCAGCTCGCTGGGGCGAAGAGCCGATGCATAGCCCAGCAGGATAACCGCGCGGTCTCTAGCGCCGATCGCGGTCGCTGGGTCGATGGCGGACACGATGCGGCCCACCTCCTCGACGGTCAGCGGATGTGCCTGTCGACGGGGCGCGGCGTCCATGATGCGGCGCAAACCACGACGCACGCGCCGCACTGTGATGTCGGTCGTGGGGTCGGGCAGGCCCTCTTGGTGGTGCTTGTAGGCGACCGCGGAGCAGGCGAGGTCGAGAGTCCCGTAGCAGAGTCCGGCCTCGGCGCGCTCGGCGAGAAACGCGGCGAGTGCCTCAGGTGCCGCCGGCAGCGCCGTGATGCCACGGCCGCGGCACCAGGCCTCCCACTGCCGCCAAGCCGAGGCATAGACGGTACGGGTGGACGCGGCAAGCTCGGCTTCAATGGCGGCGGCGACCCGTTCAGCGTCGCGGACGGTCAGACCGGGCAACCCAACAACCGGCGACCTGAAGGGGCCGTCCCCAGGGAGTGCGGTTGCGTGGACGTTGGGAAGGTTTCTCATGCGTCACACTCCCCCCCGTCGTTGACGGCGGTACCAGGCAGCGTCCGCAAAGGAGAGTTTCTGGAGGGTGGATCAAATCTCAAACGCTTTCAGGCTCGGAGATCACAGATCTCCGAGCCTGAAATTGGTCGGGCTGACAGTGTGGTGGCTCAGGACATCGGAATGGGGTGTCTCGCGTCATCGGAATAGGGATGTCTCGAGTCATCGGCATGGCGTTGCGTGCTCTATCGGCAAGCAGGTCGAGGCTGCACGATGTCGAAACGTCGCCTTGCCATCACCGCCGTCCTCGCCGGGACGTCCCAGTCCGAGGTGTCCCGCACCTACGGCGTCTCCCAGGGGTGGATCAGCCGGCTCATGGCCCGCTACCGCGAGGAGGGCGAGGCCGCCTTCGTCCCCCGCTCGCGGGCACCGAAGACCCACCCCCGCCGCACCCCCGATGTGACGGTCGAGCTGGTGCTGCGGCTGCGCAAGCGGCTCGACGCAGCCGGCCTGGACGCCGGCGCGGACACCATCGGCTGGCATCTGCAGCATCATCACGACACGGTGCTGTCGCGGGCCACGATCAACCGGATCCTGGTTCGCCATGGCACGGTCACCCCCGACCCGTCGAAGCGGCCCAAGTCGTCCTACATCCGGTTCGAAGCCGACCAGCCGAACGAGACCTGGCAGTCCGACTTCACCCACTACCGCCTCACCCGCCCCGACGGCACCCCCGGCGCCGACTGCGAGATCATCACGTGGCTCGACGACCACTCCCGCTACGCCCTGCACATCTCGGCGCACACCCGGGTGACTGCCCAGATCGTCCTCGCAACCTTCCGCGAAGCCGCAGGTCAACACTGACATCCGGCATCTGCCCTGACCGACAACGGCACCCGGAGTGCTGCGGCTGGTCATGGGCATGGTCAAGTCCGGTCACGCCAGGTGCGTCCCGGGCAACCACGAGAACAAGCTCGTCCGGGCCCTCGCCGGTCGGCAGGTGCAGCTCAGCCACGGGCTGGCCGAAACGTTGGCTCAGCTGGCCGAGGAGACCGAGGACTTCCGCCAGGAGGTCGCGGAGTTCTGCTACGACCTCGTCAGCCACCTGGTGCTCGACGACGGGCGACTGGTCGTCGCCCATGCCGGTCTCAAGGAGGCCTATCACGGGCGCGCATCGGGGCGGGTGCGTAGCTTCGCCTTGTACGGCGACTCGACGGGTGAGACCGACGAGTTCGGACTGCCCGTCCGCTACCCCTGGGCCAGCGACTACCGGGGCAAGGCCATGGTGCTCTACGGACACACCCCGACTCCTGAGGTGGAGTGGGTGAACAACACGCTCTGCCTGGACACCGGTTGTGTGTTCGGCGGCAAGCTGACCGCCCTTCGCTACCCGGAGAAGGACGTCGTGTCGGTCCCTGCCGAGCAGGTCTGGTACGAGCCCGTGAAGCCGTTTCCGGCGGCGGGGGCGCCGGCGCCCGACGCTGCACGGGAGCACGACCTGCTCGACGTCAACGACGTGCTGGGGAGACGGGTCGTCGAGACCGCCCACCACGGCCGCGTGACGGTGCGCGAGGAGAACGCTGCCGGCGCCCTGGAGGTGATGAGCAGGTTCGCCCTGCACCCGAGGTGGCTGCCCTACCTGCCGCCCACCATGGCGCCGGCTGCAACCTCGCGGCTTCCCGATCTCCTCGAACACCCGCAGGAGGCGTTTGCGTCGTACGACTCCTTCGGCGTCACGACGCTGATCTGTGAGGAGAAGCACATGGGGTCCCGGGCGATGCTTCTCGTGTACCGAGACGCTGAATCCGCCACGAAGCGCCTCGGTGCGTCGGGCGCGGCCTACACCCGCACCGGCCGCTCATTCTTCGCCCGCGACCTCACCGAGATCCTCCTCGGCCGCGTCCGATCTGCTGTCGATGCGGCAGCGCTCTGGGAAGAGCTCGAGACGGACTGGGTGCTCCTCGACTCCGAGCTGATGCCGTGGTCTGCCAAGGCCGAGGACTTGCTGCGGGACCAGTACGCCGCCGTCGGAGCAGCGGCGCGGGCGGCTGTCCCGGCGGCGCTTGCCGGCCTGCGGACGGCCAGTGGTCGCGGAGTAGGTCTCGACGACCTCATCGACCACATGCGGCGGCGGGGCGTCAACGCGGACAAGTTCACCGCGGCCTACCGGCGCTACTGCTGGCCGACCGACGGACTCGACGGCGTCGGCATCGCGCCCTTCCAGGTGCTTGCCACCGAGGGCCGGACGTATCACGATCGCGACCACGAGTGGCACCTCACCGTCGCCGACCGACTGGTCGAGACCGCACCCGAGACGTTCCGACCAACCCGCCGCACTCTCGTCGACACCACCGAGGCTGCGTCCGTCGAAGCCGGCACCGCTTGGTGGGAGTCGCTGACCGCCGGGGGCGGTGAGGGCATGGTGGTCAAGCCGCTCAACAACCTGACGCGGACCCCCCGCGGGCTCGCCCAGCCAGGTATCAAAGTTCGTGGTCGCGAGTACCTGCGCATCATCTACGGTCCGGACTACACCGAGCCGGCGAACCTCACGCGCCTGCGTGACCGCGACCTGAGGCACAAGCGCTCGTTGGCGCTGCGGGAGTACGCCTTGGGGCTGGAGTCACTCGAGCGGGCTGCCCGCGGGGAGCCGCTCTGGCGAATCCACGAGCCCGTGTTCGCCGTACTCGCTCTGGAGTCCGAACCCGTCGATCCCCGGCTATGAGCCGGGACGGTGCTCTTTGCTGCTGAAGGGCGAGACCGGGCGGTCCTGGGCGACGCCGTCGACCTCGACGTCCACCAGCTCGTTGTAGAACGCCACCATGTCCTTGATGTGCCCCACAGCGGGAAACGGGTTCGAGTAGGACCATGCGACGTTCGCCGGGCCGCCCGGCCAAGCAGCGCTCCAGTACGAGTCGGCGATCCCCTTATAGGGACAGTGGCTGCGGTTGGAGCTTGGCGACAACGCGTCGAGGTTCACGTCGTCGCGATGGATGTAGTAGCGAGTGGGTAGGCCGGTCTCGAAGAGGAGCACCGGCTTCGACGAGTCCGCGAGCACGACTCCATCCAGCGAGACGACGACATGGCGCATGCTGAGCAAGGCTTCGACGCGCTTGTACGGATCCCGTGGATGGCCGCCGACCTCTTCCTCCTCCTCGAGCCATCGGTCCAGGACCCCGGGCTGCCAGCTGAAGATCAGCCGATCCACCAGCTCCGGAGCATCTCGGATCCACGCTGCATGGGGGATCGTGCGCCCGTTGCCCTCGAGGTCGAACCAGCTCTTCACCGGTCCGTGCGGAAGGAAGAACCACGGCTCGCTCGGTGGTGGCTCCCGAGAGGGGCGGAGAAGATCGGCACGGACGTCGTCGCGGGCGAACGCATAGCCGGGAACCGGGAAATCCGCTTCGTAGAACAACAACGGCTGTCGGCTGTCGACAACGGCCACGTCGCCGACGAACGCCCGCACCCACTTGTCGCTCTGCTCCGTGCGAACAGACATGCAGGCTCCTCTCCTACTGGATGAAGCGCGACGGCTAGCTCGCTTGCCACGCTCCCACTCTTCGAGTGGCGGCACAAGAGTCAGCACCGTGCGCCTCGCCCGGGGACCAGACTGGGGGTTATGTCGCTCACGACGGTCGGCTTCTTGCTGACGACTGCGTTGTACGCGGGTTTCCAGTGGACGATCCGCCTCGTCGTCTATCCCCAGTTCGCGGGCGTGGGAGAGGCGGACTTCGCCGCCTACGAGCGACAGCACCAGCGGCGCGTCTCGCACGCTGTCGGGCCACTGTTCGCAGCGCTGGTCGTCGCCACCGGCGCCTTGGCCCTGCACCGTCCAGCGGACGCACCGTGGTGGG
>JBBQKY010000199.1:0-4760 GCA_038327385.1 Propionibacteriales bacterium | reverse complement strand
GCCCATCACGGGGCGCGTCCACCAGCCACCGCCGGTTCATCAGGTCTTCGAGGCCAACAACTTCGTGGTGTGCAACTTCGTGCCGCGCAAGGTCGACTACCACCCGCTGTCGATCCCGGTGCCGTACTACCACTCGAACGTGGACAGCGACGAGGTCATGTTCTACGTCGACGGTGACTACGAGGCGCGCAAGGGCTCCGGCATCGGAAAGGGCTCGGTCAGCCTGCATCCCGGCGGCCACGCGCACGGTCCGCAGACCGGAGCCTACGAGACTTCGATCGGCGTGGAGTACTTCGACGAGCTGGCGGTGATGGTGGACACCTTCCGTCCCCTCGAACTGGGTGAGGCCGGCGTGGCGAGCGACGACGGCGCCTACGCCTGGTCCTGGGCGAAGTCGACCGGTGCAGCGCCGGACGCGAGTGGCTGACGACCCAGCGGAGCCGGTGAGCGGAAGACCCACAGCCGGAACGCACTGAAGCGGGCCAGCGTCACCAGCAGGTTGGCTCCGGTCAGGACTGTCAGCTCTGCCGCCTTGCCGTGCACCCCTGCCTCGCCCGAGAGCCACAGCGCGGCGGTGGTGACCGCCAGGCCGGCCACCAGTACGACGAACCCCATAGCGTGGTGTCTCACCAGCCGCGCCCGGCCCCGTACACCGAACGTCCACAGCCGGTTGGCGGCCGTGTTGAAGAAAGCGGTGGTCACCAGCGCCGCGACGTTGGACACCGTCGCGCCCTCCTGCGTGCGAAGGGTCAGGAACACCAGCGCGTACGCGAGGGTCGAGGCGACCCCTATACCGAGGAAGCGCGCGACTTGGGTGAGCAGGGGTCGCTCCGCCGCCGGCCGCCCAGGTCCCGGGTTCACGAGGGGGACCCTCCCACGGGCGAGGCTCCAGCCCAGCCGGGCGATGCCCGCCACATCGTCGACAGCCGTTCGAAGGAGGTCGACCCGGCTGTCCGGGTCGTCGACCCAGTCGACAGGAACCTGGTAGATGCGCAGCCCCGCTCGCTCCGCGAGCACGAGAAGCTCGGTGTCGAAGAACCAGCTGTCGTCCTGGACGAGGGGAAGCAGCCACCGCGCGGCATCCGACCGGATGGCCTTGAACCCGCATTGCGCATCGCCGAAACCCACCCCCAGCGTGGCACGGAGCAGCAGGTTGTAGCCGCGGGAGACGATCTCCCGCCGCGACCCGCGCAGCACTCGTGCACCGGGCGCCAGGCGCGTCCCGATCGCTATGTCGGAATGGCCGCTCACCAACGGCGCGATCAGCGGAAGCAACGCGTTGAGGTTCGTCGACAGGTCGACGTCCATGTACACGAGAACGTCGGCAGCCGACTGCGACCACGCCGTCTTCAGTGCCAGCCCCCGGCCCTTGCCGGGCACCTGGATGACACGGACGTCCGCATACTCCCGCGCGAGCCGCTCCGCCACGATCGGCGTCCGGTCGGTGCTGGCGTTGTCCGCAATCGTGATACGAGCGTCGAACGGCAGGTCGCTCAGGTGGTCGAGGACCCCCCACACGCACCGCTCGAGGGTGTGTTCCTCGTTGTGGGTCGGGATGACGATGTCGACGCTCACGTCGGGCCGGCCGAGAGGTCATAGATCGTGACGCCGTCCACAGTCCTCGCGGTGAAGTGGGCAGCCACCCAGGTGGAGATCGATGTGCTGCTGTTGCCGGCGGGCGAGATCCCTCCGAAGCCGTCGCTCGTGCCGGACCCGATCAAGTAGTGGATGTCTCCGGCCCTGACGTACGCCTCGAACTGGGCGAGCGTCGGGCTCGGATCGCTCCCGTTGAAGCCGCCGACAGGCATGACGGGCAGCTGAGTCGCCAGCTGGTAGCCTGCCGCGTTGTTCGACCCGATGGTCGCGGTGACCCAGGTGTAGTCGCCGGAGCCGGCCTTCAGCAGTGCCGTCAGCGCCGCCGACGGCGTGCTGCCGTCGAGCAGGCCACCGCCACCTCCTGGCGCCCCGGTCGGTCCGCCGGCGCCCCCGGGGAAGCCGGGCGGGAACCCGGGCTGACCAGCTCCGCCGCGGAAGCCAGTGCCCGGGAAGCCAGTCCCCGGGAAGCCGCCACGGCCGGGACCGAACGAGCCCGCCGCGGCGGGGCCGGCGCTCGGAATCGCGCCGCTGTGCGCGGCCATCGCTGTGTCGATCGAGTACGACGCCGGGCCGGCCAGGGCTGCCGTCACCGCCAGGCCGGCTACCCCGGAACGCACCGGCACCGGCAGCCGCCGCCCGCCAGCCAGCAGCAGAGCGCAGACGAGCCCGCTGCCGAGAACCGTCCAACGCAGCCACGGCAGGAAGTCGGGAGTCCGGCCGAGCAGGACGAATGCTGTCGCGGTGGCAACGACCACGGCGACGGCCATCGTCAGCGCGGACGCCAGGTACTCGTGGCTATGCCAGAGCAGGACCGTGCCGGTGCCGACGACAGCAGCGATCGCCGGCGCGAGCGCCACCGTGTAGTAGGCGTGGAAGATGCCCTGCATGAAGCTGAAGGTGGCGGTGGTCACGAGCAGCCAACCGCCCCAGACGACCAGCGCCGCGCTGGCCCCGGCCAGCCGGCCGCGGAGCGACAGCCATAAGCCTGCCACCAGCAGCAGGCAGGCGGTGGGAAGCAGCCAGCCAACCTGGCCGCCCACGTCAGAGCCGAGCATCCGCAGCCAGCCGCTGTTGCCCCACACCCCACCGCCGCCGCCGAAGCCGCCGGTGACGGATCCCGTCTCGTTGCCGGTGAGCCGCCCGAAGCCGTTGTAGCCGAGCGTGAGCTCGAGGATCGAGTTGTGCTGCGAGCCGCCGATGTAGGGACGGTCGGCAGCCGGCCAAAGTGCCACGACCGCCACCCACCAGCCCGCGCTGATCACCATGGCGGCGAAGGCCACCGCCAGGTCACGAAGTCGCTCGCGATAGCTGTACGTCTTGCCGCAGACCCAGCCATAGGCAACGACGAACCCGGGGAGGACGAGGATCGCCTGCAACATCTTCGTGAGGAACGCGAACCCGACGAGCACACCGGCGAATGCCAACCAGCGGAGGGGACGCGTTGTGCCGTCGCCCCGCCACGTCGCCTCGACCGCCCGTAACGTCGCCCACGCGGCTGCAACGAGCAGCAGCACCAGCAGGGCGTCCGGGTTGTTGTAGCGGAACATGAGAGCGGCTACCGGCGACAGCGCCAGAACGGCGCCGGCCAGCAGGCCGGCGCCGGCCGAGCCGGTGGACCGCCGTACGCACGCGTAGAGCAGGCCGACAGAGGCCACCCCCATCAGTGCCTCCGGGACCAGGAGGGACCAGGAGCTGAGGCCGAACGCCCGGACAGACAGCCCCATCACCCACAGCGAGGCGGGTGGCTTGTCGACCGTGATGGAGCTCGCCGCGTCGGAGGACCCGAAGAAGAACGCCTTCCAGCTCTCCGAGCCGGCCTGTGCGGCGGCCGAGTAGAACGAGTTGGCCCACCCGACGACCCGAGTCCCCAGAGATAGAGGAACGCCGTGGCAATCAAGAGGCCGAAGAGGGTGGGGCGGAGCCACCGCGCCTCCTCGGCTGGGCCTTGCCAGACGCGTGTCAGCAGGGGGCGTGACGCCTCGGGCGCCGGGGTGGTGGTCAGTGCGCCGGGCAACGTCTCCGTGCTCATGAGTCCACCCTCGCCGACCGCACTGGCGGGGCGATGTGCCTGCTCTGTGGACTACCTGTGAGAGCTGGCCCGCCCGCGCCGAGACCGAAGGTAGTCGGCGACGACGTACTCGCCGAGCCGCGACACGTCGGGCGTGAGCACCCGGCCCCCGGCCCGCCGCGCGACGGCATCCACAAAGCGCGCGAGCCCCGGGTCGTCGCCCAGCATGAAGAAGTTCAGCGCGGCGCCGAACCGAGCCAGCGCGTCGACCTGGCTCACCGTGGCGCGAAGCGTCGCAGTCGTCGGGGGCCAGCTGAAGTACGCCGACCCGTCGCTCTGCAGATGAGCGGTGGGCTCACCGTCGGTCACCACCATCACGACGGGCTCGGCGTCGGGATGGCGGCGCAGGTGGCGGGCCGCGATCATCAGTGCGTGCTGGAGGTTGGTGCCTTGCACCCACTCCGGCTCTACCTGGGCGAGCTGCACGGGTGAGAGGCGGCGCGCGGACCTGTCGAACCCGATGACCTCGAGCGCGTCATGGCGAAAGCGCGTCGAGATGAGGTGCGACAAGGCGAGTGCCGTCTGCTTCATCGGGCCCCACCGACCCTCCTGCACCATCGAGTAGGACAGGTCGACGCACAGGGCGACGGCAGCCGTCGTCCGTCGCTCCGTCTCGGTCACCTCGAAGTCCTCGACGACCAGCCGAGCGGGAAGACCTGCACCCCGCCGCAGAGCGTTCGAGACGGTGCGCACGGCGTCGATGGGCAGCTCGTCCCCGAAGGTCCACTCCCGAGTCAGTCCCGTCTGCTCGTCCGCCGAGCCGGTGCGGTGGTCCTCGTGCTCGCCCGAGCCGGCGGCCTTGACCTGCGCGAACACCCGCTTCAGCGCCGTCTCGCCGAGCTGGCGCACTGCCCGTGCGGTGAGCTGCAGGCCGTCGTAGCCACGGGTCAGGAAACCTTGTCGCTCGAGCTCGCGCTCCAACTCCCGCAGCGCCCGGAAGTCAGCGGTCGAGCGCGCGTCGAGGTGCTCCTCGAGCAGGTCCACGTCGACGTCGTCCAGGGTCGCCCCGGGGTGGCCCTGCGCCAGCTGGTCGTCGAGCGCCTCTAGATCGGCCAGCTCCGCCACCACGTCGACAGCCTCGCCGTACCCGAGCGCC
>JBBQKY010000198.1:0-4794 GCA_038327385.1 Propionibacteriales bacterium | reverse complement strand
AGGAGTCCCTGCGGACCGCGCACATAGGCGTGCCGGGTACCCCAGTCGGTGTCGGCCGGCTCGAGCGCGATGTCGCCGCCGCGATCCCGCACCGCCGCCACCTGCGCGTCGACCTCGTCGCAGGCGATCTGCAGCAGCAGCCCGCCCAGCGGGGCGAAGTCGACCATCGCACCACGGTGCAAGGCGATTGTCGCGTCTCCCACCCGCACCTCCGCGTAGCCCTCCGCCGCGTCGCCCTCGACGAGGAGCCCAAGCGTGTCCGCGAAGAAGGCGGCCAGTGCAGCGTTGTCCTCGTCGGTCCGGCTCAGCAGTCCGACGTACCCCAGCTTCATCGTCATGACCCATCCCTAAAGTGTCTTCCGGTTACAGGACTAGAATGCTAGCATCCTGGCATGAGTATGGCCGGCGACAGCAAGGCTGACAAGACCCAGTTCAACGTCTACCTCCCCCCTGACCTGGTACGTCGCATCAAGCACCGGGCGATCGACGAGGGCACGAGCCTGTCCGCCCTCGTGGAGCGCGCCATGGGCGAGTACCTCGAGCGCAACGGAAAGGCACGCCGATGAGTGACCTCGTCGTTCGGCCCGTTCGGTTCACCGACAACGTGGACGGCATGCGCGCATTCCTCACCACCCTGGGCCTGCAGCCCCGGGTCGAGTCCGTCTCGGGAGGGTGGGTCGACATGGTCGCCGGAGGAGGGCACTCGGACGGTGGCGGGATGGTCGCTCTGCACTCCGCCGAGAACTCAGCCCGCCGGGCACCCAGCGGCTTGACGTCGCTCAGCTTCGAGGCCGACGACGTCGACGTCCTCGCCAAGAGGCTGGAGGCGGACGGTGTCCCGGACGTGACCGTGTACGACGAGGCGTACGGCCGGGTGCTGACCTGCCGCGACCCGCTCGGCGACGAGATCGCCATCGACGAGCGCAGTACCGACCTGTACGGCTACCGCGTCAACGAGTCGGGTCAGGCGAAGGCGGGATGGCAGGTGCTTGCTGTCCGCTTCACCGACCCGCTCGGCCCCTACGGCGCCTTCCTCGAAGAGCTCGGTATGCAGAGGCGCGGCGGGTCAAGCGCCCACTTCGCCGCTTTCGGCTTCTCGGGCGGCGCCCACGGAGCTGTCGGTCTGCACCCGCTGACCGACAATGCGGGCCCGCATCTGGCCGAGGCGGGCGCTGTCCGCCTCTCGTTCGAGACGAGCGAGCCGCTCGACTCCGTCGCCACCCGGTTGACCGACAATGGCTTCGCCCCAACCCTGCGCGACGAGGTGTTCGGTCAGGTACTCGCTGTCGTCGACGGCGACGGCATTGCGGTGGACGTGCTGTCGGCTCGGCAGTCCGCTGTATGACGACCGCCGCGAGCGGGCTTCGCCTACGCGGCGACAGAGACTTCCGCCTCTACTGGTGGTCGCGGATGCTGTCCACCGTCGGCAACGCCGTGACGCTGGTCGCCTTGCCCGTGCTGGTCTACCGGCTTACCGCTTCCGCGTTTCTGACGGCTCTGGTGTCGGCGTTGGAGGCGGCGGCGTACGTTGCGTTCGGGTTGGTCGCCGGTGCGCTCTCGGACCGCCACGACCGCCGAAGGATCATGGTTGCGGCGGACCTTGCCGATGCCGCTCTTCTCGCCTCGGTGCCGATCGCTCATTGGGCGGGGCTGCTGACCATCCCGCACGTCCTGCTCGTGGCGTTCGCCGGACCCGCCGTCGCGGTGTTCTTCGACGGCGCGAACTTCGGTGCCCTGCCGGTTCTGGTCGGCCGGGACCGGATCGCCGAGGCTAACGCGCTCGTGTTCGGTGCGGCCACCGCCGTGGAGATGGTCGCGCCGGCGCTTGTCGGCGTCGGGCTGGCCGTGGTGCACCCAGCAACTCTGCTCGCCGTCGACGCGCTCAGCTTCGCCGCGTCGGCGGCGCTGGTTCGCGCCGTCACGCGGGTGCTGTACGACGCTGACCGCGTCTCCTCCCGGCTCGGCGGACGTGGCTTGTTCAGCGAGATCGGGGACGGCCTGCGGTTCCTCGTGGCGCACGACGGCGTGCGCACGATGACGGCAGTCGGGACTCTGCAGTGCATGGCCGGCGGAGCCTTCGTCGCCCTGGACGTCGTCTGGTGCGACCAGGTGCTGGGGATCGGTACATCGGGGTGGCGGTTCGGCCTGGTCTTCTCGGCTTGGGGCGTCGGCGGCATCCTGGCTGACCTCGCGTTGCCACGGCTGCTGCGTCGTACGACGGCAGCCCGCATAACCCTCAGCGCGCTGCCGGCCTCGGCGGTGCTCGGGATCGCGACGCCGTTCGCCGGCGAGTGGGTGCTCGGCGCTGTCGGACTCTTCCTGTGGAGCTGCCTCTACACCCTCGTGACGGTCAACTCGATCTCCTACCGGCAGCAGGTCACACCGGAGCACCTGCAGGGACGCGTGAACACGGCAGGGCGGATGCTCGCGTGGGGCGTCGGCTGGACGTTCGGAGCGCTCGCCGGGGGCGCTCTGGCACACCTCGTCGGCGTACGGGACGCGTTGGCGCTGATGGCCTCGCTGGGCTTGGTCGCCTGCGCGGTTGCCTGGACATCACCCCTGCGCACGGCCTAGCGAGACGGCGAGCCGACGACGACCGTCGCACTGTGCTCCGCTGACGACACAGTTCGCGTGGTGAGTCCGCACCTCTCGAACGCCTCAGCGGTGTACGGCGCTTGGCTCTCGCTGGTCTCGACGAGCAGGTGGCCGACTGGTGTCAGCCACTGCGCCGCGGCCGCGATGACCTTCCGCTGAACGTCGAGCCCGTCGTCGCCACCGTCGAGAGCTACCCGTGGCTCATGGAGCCTTGCCTCCGGCGGCATCAGCGGGATCGAGTCGGTCGGGACGTACGGCGCGTTGGCGACCAGAAAGTCCACCCTGCCCCGCAGGGATGCCGGCAGCGGCGCGTACAGGTCGCCCTCGAACACCTGACCGCCAACGGCTTCGACATTCCGGCGCGCACACCGGACTGCGACCGGGTCGACGTCCACGGCGTACAGCTCGGCGCTGCCGAGCGCGGCGCTCAACGCCACACCGACAGCTCCGGACCCGCAGCACATGTCGAGGACGACGACCGGGCGGACGGCCGACGGTTCGCCGTCGCCCCGGCGTGAGTCATGGGCGATGGCCGCGGCCTGCTCGACGAGGAGCTGGGTGCGGCGGCGTGGCACGAACACTCCGGGATCCACCGGTAACCGCAGGCCGCAGAACTCCGCCCAGCCGAGGACGTGCTCGAGCGGCAGGCCGGCAACCCGCTGCTCCATCATCTCGGTCAGGTGGAGCGAAGTTCGCGCCTCACGCACGAGGATGTGCGCCTCCTCCTCCGCGAAGACACAGCCGGCGGCCCGCAGCGTGGCGGCGATGTCCGGGGATGTCATCGTGTCGCCGCCCCGCACCTCGCACCAAGATCCGACGTGCAGCCTGCCCTGACGGTCCAGCTGTCGGATCTCAGCGCCATGTGGGCGCCCTCAGAACAGGATCGTGGCAAAACGGGTGTGCTCGGTGAAACCCACGCGGGCGTAAGCGCGCCGAGCCGGCAGGTTGTGCTCGTTGACGTACAGCGAAGCCACCGGTGCGACGTCCCGCAGCACCGTCTGTGCGACCGCAGCCACAGCAGGCGCGCTGATGCCCTGGCCGCGATGGTCGGGATGCACCCACACGCCCTGGACCTGGGCGGCATGCGGAGTGGCGGCCGCAACCTCCGCTTTGAACACCACGCGATCGTCCTCGATGAGAGCGAACGCCAGCCCCTTCGCGATCAGCTGCGAGACCCTGCTGCGGTAGAGCCGCGCGCCGCTGCCGAGCTCCGGTGAGATGCCCAGCTCCTCGGTGAACATCGCGACGCAGGCCGGATAAAGGATGTCGAGCTGGTCGGGGCGGACCCGCTGCACGCGCCGGTCCGGCGCGACGAGAGGAGCGGATCCCAGCGTGAGGAAGGGCTGGTGCGGCCGGATCTCGCGGGCCGGACCCCACTCCGTGCCGAGCAGATCCCACAGCCGGCAGACGTCGTCGTTGGGGCCGAGAATCGCCGAGCAACGCCGGCCCTGCGCCAGGGCCTGCGCCGCGAACGCGCGTAATGCATCCGGCGTCGCGCCGACAGGCACCAGGTTGGCGGCGGCATGGCACAACGCCACCACGCCGGTTCCGTCGTCGTACCCCCACATCTGGCCACCGAGCCACCGCGGGTCCAGGCTGGTGGCCCGCACCCGGTAGTCGACGAAGACGTGGGTGATGGGGTCCTGGTCGAGAACTCGGCGGGCAGCGGCGACGTCGTCGCGCCCCAGCACGCGAACCTTGCTGCGAGTTCTGAGCATCACCACCTCCGAGAGTGAGCCTACGCGGGCGCCCCCGCGATGGATGGCATGCTGGCGGAAAGTGCTGCCGTCCTGACCCGGCGTTCGCACGGAACGGGGAGAGGGATCTGATGAGGAGACGTACGCGCAGCAATGCGCTGGCCGCCGCAGCGGTTGTCGTCGTCGCCTCGCTGGCGGCATGCAGCAGCAACGACAGCGCCAAGCACCCAACCGGAGTGACGCCGCCGCACAGCGTCGTCACGTCGACCTCAGCGCAGTCGCCCTCGACGTCGCCGAGCTCACCGACGAGTGCGACCCCACCGACCAGCTCGAGCCCGCCGACGGCGGCCGGCCCGCCGGTGTCGATCACCATGGTGATGACCGGCGATGTGCTGCTCCACGAAGGCCTGTGGGCGACGGCGCGCAACGACGCGCAGCGGACCGGTCGCGGCCCGATGGACTTCCGCCCGGTGCTTGCCGACATGCGCCCGGTCATCAGCGG
>JBBQKY010000197.1:0-4813 GCA_038327385.1 Propionibacteriales bacterium | reverse complement strand
ATCGAGCTGCAGATCCTCGCCTACCACGAGCAGCGCAAGGCCAACACGATGCTCGCCGACGGTGGCATGACTGCTGCCTTCGAGCTGAAGGCGGGTGCGTGGTGAGCATCCTGGTGATCGGCGTCTCGCACCGCAGCGCTCCGGTCGACCTCCTCGAGCGTCTCGCGCTCGACGTAGGCGGGGCCGCCAAGCTGCGCGCCGCCGCTCTCGACACTGCTTACGTCTCGGAGGTCGTCGTACTGGCGACCTGCAACCGGGTCGAGATCTACGCCCGCGTGGAGCGCTTCCACGGCAGCGTCGACGACCTGACCGCCTTGCTCGTCGACCACGCCGGCCCGCACGACGCCGGCCAGATCGTCCCGTCGCTGTACGTCCACTACGACGCGGGCGCGGTGGCGCACCTGTTCTCGGTGGCGACCGGGCTCGAGTCGATGGTCGTCGGGGAGGGCCAGATCCTCGGACAGGTGCGGGATGCCCTGCGTCTCGCGCAGGACGAGGAGACCGTCGGGCCGGCGCTCAACACTCTCTTCCAGCACGCGCTGCGTGTCGGCAAACGGGCCCACCGCGAGACGGGCATCGATGCCGCCGGGCGGTCCGTGGTCTCCGTCGCCCTCGACGAGGCCAGCGCCGTGGTCGGCGACATCTCGCGGGCCAGAGTCTGCATCGTCGGCGCGGGCTCCGTGGCGGGGCTCGCCGCGAGCCTGGTACGTCGGGCCGGGGCGACTGACATCGTCGTACTGTCCCGCACCCTCGAGCACGCCAGCAGGCTCGCGGCCAGCTGCGCGGGGCGGGCCGGAGACCTGGCGGCGCTGCAGGCCGAAGTGGCCGCCGCTGACCTGGTGATCTCCTGCACGGGTGCCGCCGGGCTCGTCGTCGACGCCGCGACAGTCGCCGCGGCTCGGCAGTCGCTCCCACACCCGGCTCCGCTCGCGATCGTCGACCTCGCACTGCCCCGGGACGTGGACGCCGCCGTCGCCGAGCTGCCGGGGGTGAGCTTGATCGGGCTCACCGACGTGGCGGCGAAGGTGTCGGGAAACGCCGACAGGGGTGTCGTCGTCCCCCCCTCATCGGACGTGCGGGCCGTCGAGGACATCGTTGCCGCCGAGGTGGAGGCGTTCGCCGCGGCCCGAGACCAGGACCGGGTGGCGCCGACTGTGGTTGCGCTGCGCACGATGGCGACCGCCGTGGTCGACGCCGAGCTGGACCGGCTCTGGAGCAGGCTGCCGGAGCTGACGGAGCTGCAACGTCGCGAGATCTCGCGTTCCCTGCACCGCCAGGCCGACAAGCTCCTGCACGAGCCGACGGTCCGGGTCAAGCAGTTCGCCGGGCGGGTGCCGGAGCCGTCGTACGCCGCTGCGCTGGCCGAGCTGTTCGCCCTCGGCCCCTCCGCCGTCGACGCCGTGAGCGGTCAGCGGGACGGCCTGTGACCACGTTGCGATTGGGTACCCGCTCCAGCAGGCTCGCGCTCGCGCAGGCCCGCGAGGTGGCAGCTCGCCTGGAGACGGCGCTGGGCGCCGATGTCGAGCTGGTCGGTGTCTCCACGGCGGGAGACCGCAGCTCGTCACCCCTCACCGAGATCGGTGGACAGGGGGTCTTCGTCGGCGCGGTCCGGCAGTCGCTCGCGGCCGGTGACGTCGATGTCGCCGTCCATTCGCTGAAGGACCTGCCAACGGCCGACGACGCGCGGGTCACGGTGGCGGCCGTGCCGACGCGGGCGGACCCGAGGGACGCGCTCGTGGCGCGGGACAACCTGACGCTCGGTGAGCTTCCAGCCGGGTCTCGGGTGGGCACCGGTTCCCCCCGGCGCGCTTCCCAGCTCCGCGCACTTGGGCTGGGCCTCGACGTCGTGGCGGTCCGCGGCAACGTGGACACCCGGCTGCGGATGGTCGCCGAGGGCGACGTCGATGCCGTTGTCGTGGCACGAGCCGGGCTGGTCAGGCTGGGCGTCGAAGGCGGTGTGACGGAGATCCTCGACCCGCTGCAGATGCTGCCGGCACCTGGCCAGGGTGCGCTCGCCGTCGAGGTCGCGGCCGGCAACGGCCCACTGTGCCGAGCGGTTGCAGCGGCGCTCGACGACGCCGACACCCGATCCGCGGTGACCGCCGAACGGGCGCTCCTCAACGAGCTGGAGGCCGGCTGTTCCGCCCCGGTGGGCGCACTGGCCGACGTCGCCGCCGGGGACGACGGTCCCGAGCTGTGGCTGCGGGCGGTCGTGGCTGCGGTCGACGGGAGCGCTCTCGTCCGGCTCTCGGCGACCGGGCGCCCGGAGGATGCCGAGGCGATGGGTCGCCGGCTTGCCCGCGACATGCTCACCGACGGTGCAGCCGAGCTCGTCAGGGAGCCGGTCTCATGACTTCTGCAAGCAAAGCGTTGTCCCTAACACACAACAACAAGATGGTGATACGCACGATGACGAAGACAGCAGGCGCCAAGACCTCGCCCCGCTCCACTGCCCCCTCACCGAACGACCGACTGGGCTCCGCTCAGCGTCCTGTCGGGTCGGTGGCGTTCGTCGGCACGGGCCCCGGTGACCCTGGGCTGTTGACCCTGCGTGCCGTTGAGCTGATCCAGGAAGCGGATGTCGTGATCACCGAGAACCCCCAGCACGAAGAGCTCCTGGGCAGCCTGCTGGGTGACCGGCTCGACAAGGTGACTGTGGTCGACGGCGGCTACGGCGAGGACGGCCAGCTCCTCACCCACGCGTCCCGCGCCAAGCTCGTCGTCCGGCATGCCAAGGGCCAGCAGAACGTCGTACGCCTCATCAGTGGCGACCCGTGGATGTACGCCAGCGGGACGGAGGAGGCGGCGGCGTGCGCCAAGGCGCTGGTCACCTTCGAGGTGGTTCCCGGGGTCAGCTCGGTGACGGCGGTGCCGGCCTACGCCGGGGTGCCGCTGACTACCCGCACGGCGCGCGAGGTCACGGTGCTCAACCTCGGCGACGGCAAGATCGAGTGGGCACGGCACGCCGACAGCCAGACCATCGTGCTGCTGTCGGCGGTCAAGGGGATCGCGGGTGCCGCCGAGGCGTTACAGGCGGCCGGGCGCGACGGTTCCACCCCGGTGTCGATGACCTCGGTGGGTACGACGACCGAGCAGCGCACGATCGTGTCCACCCTCGCGGACGTGGCGGCGGAGGCGCGGGCGGCCGGGATCGAGGCACCGGCTGTGACGGTGATCGGCGAGGTCGTCTCCATGCGCGACTCGCTGTCGTGGTTCGAGACGAAGCCGCTGTTCGGCTGGCGCATCCTGGTGCCACGGACGAAGGACCAGGCCGGCGCGCTGTCGGCCAAGCTGCGAAGCTACGGCGGTGTGGCGGAGGAGGTTCCGACGATCTCGGTCGAGCCGCCGCGAAACCCGCTCCAGATGGACAAGGCGATCCGAGGGCTCGTCGAGGGGCGCTACGAGTGGATCGTGTTCACGTCGACCAACGCGCTGAAGGCCGTCCGGGAGAAGTTCGACGAGTACGGCCTCGACGCGCGCGCCTTCTCCGGCCTGAAGGTCGCGGCAGTCGGGGACAAGACGGCCGAGGCGGTCGCCACCTGGGGGATCAACCCCGATCTGGTGCCGTCCGGCGAGCAGTCCGGCAACGGCCTGCTCGCGGACTGGCCGCCGTACGACGAGCTCCTCGATCCGATCAACCGGGTCTTCCTGCCCCGGGCCGACATCGCCACCGAGAATCTGGTGGCGGGCCTGCACGAGCTGGGCTGGGAGGTCGACGACGTCACCGCCTATCGAACCGTGCGAGCCGCGCCGCCTCCAGCGCCGACCCGCGACGCGATCAAGAGCGGCAAGTTCGACGCCGTCGTCTTCACGTCCTCGTCGACGGTGCGCAACCTCGTCGGCATCGCCGGGAAACCGCACACGGCGACGATCATCGCGGCCATCGGCTCGGCGACGGCGAAGACGTGCGAGGAGCACGGACTGCGGGTGGACGTGGTAGCGCCCAAGCCGTCCGTCGAGGCGCTCGCCGACGCGCTCGCCGAGTTCGGGACGGCTCGCCGGCTGGGTCTGCTCGAGGCGGGCCTGCCGGTCATCAAGCCGTCCGAGCGCCGGGTCGGCACCCGCCGCCGCCCGACCTGAGATGACCGCAAGGTCCGCAAGGTCCGCTAGGTCCGCGAGGTCCGCGAGGTCCGCGAGGTCCGCGGAACTGGCGATCCGGCCACGGCGGCTGCGGACGAGCCAGGCGATGCGCCGGCTCGTCGCAGAGACGTCGGTAGCGCCCCGCCAGCTCGTACTGCCGTTGTTCGTCAGCGAGGAAGCTGACCACCCGCGGCCGATCGCCAGCATGCCCGGTGTCGTGCAGCACAGTCGCGACTCGCTCCGCAAGGCGGCAGTGGAGGCCGTGCAGAGCGGCGTCGGCGGACTGATGCTGTTCGGCGTGCCTCGTCCTGAGCACAAGGACCGGGTCGGCAGCGGTGGCACCGACCCCCACGGGATCCTGAACGTCGCCATCGGCGACCTCGCGGCGGAGCTGGGCGATGCGACCGTGCTAATGGCCGATCTCTGCCTGGACGAGTTCACCGACCACGGGCACTGCGGAGTGCTGGACGACGACGGTCGCGTCGACAACGATGCGACGCTGCTGAGGTACGCCGACATGGCGCTCGCCCAGGCGGCCGTGGGCGCCCACGTCGTCGCGCCGAGCGGGATGATGGACGGGCAGGTGGCCACCGTCCGCGCCGCGCTCGACCGGGCCGGGCACGTCGATGTGGCGATCCTCGCCTACGCCGCGAAGTACTCCTCGGCCTTCTACGGACCGTTCCGGGAGGCGGTGGGCTCCAGCCTGGTCGGTGACCGGCGCAGCTACCAGCAG
>JBBQKY010000196.1:0-4829 GCA_038327385.1 Propionibacteriales bacterium | reverse complement strand
GCGCAAGAGCGCGGCCACGCTGGAAACGATCGACAAGATGAGCATCGCGAGCGGCATCATCGCGGCACGAGAGAACATCTCCTCTGGTGAGGCGCTCGAGCGTATCCGAGATGCCGCCGTGCGCGCCGGCACCGACGACGCTGTTGTGGCCGAGCTGATCATCGCCAACCGGGGCCGACTGGTGTGAAGGCTGGACGAGCGGTCTCAGTGCTCTGCCACTAGTCTCTAGCATCGAAGCGTGATTACTGCCCGGCCGCTTCGGCTAGGCGGAATGGGGAGGGTGTCATGGTTACGCCGTCGAGGCGAGACTTCTTGAAGGCGTCCGGACTGGCCACCAGCGCTCTTGCGCTCGGATGGCGCGGGGTGCAGCAGACCGGCAGCCTGCTGTCGCGACTGGTCGAGGGCGCCGCGCCCAAGGGGCAGCCCGTGCCCACCGTGCTCGCCGCGTGGGCCGGTGATGCGCTGCATACCTCGGTGGAGGTCGCAACGCTCACGGAGAACTTCAAAGGCGTCGGGGTGGCGGTGTCCACGAGCTCCAAGATGAACACGGCGACGTTCTTCGGCCCGGCCAAACCGGACTCGACCGGCTGGAGCAGGTTCACGCTCACCGGGCTCACCCCAGGCACGAAGCACTACTGGCAGGTGACCGACAGCCCTCCCGGGCAGTCGGCCGAGGTTGTCGGGGTGGCATCGCAGTTCACGACGTTGCGGGCCCCGGGCGCGGCCTGCACGACGAAGATCGCGGTGGGCTCCTGCAAGCAGACCGCTCCATCGAGCGAGGCGGTGTGGAACGACATGGCCGCCTGGCGACCCGATCGGGTGATGGACCTCGGTGACTTCGGCTACCCCAACGACCTCACGACTGACCCGACCACCCACATCGAGAACTGGACGTGGAACGCGCAGGACAACGGGCGGAGGACCATCCAGGCGCTGTGCGCTGTCGACTACATCGCCAGCGACCATGACGTCAACGACTCATCCCAGACGAAGCAGAACCCGCCCAACTACGACGATCCCGTCACCAAGGCGAACCTCGTTGCCTGGCAGCAGGTGGTGCCAGCGCGGATGGAGGACACCAGGTCGCCGAAGCATGGAAGGTATCGAGCCGAGGTCGAGGGCAACGTCCGTTACATCAAGGTGGACACCCGCAGCATCGACAGAAGCGACAACGTCAGCACGTCCACCGATCCGCGCTCGTCCAGCTCGACGATGCTCGGCGCCGTGCAGCTGGGGTGGTGGAGGGGCCAGATCCGCGCGGCCGCAGCAGCTCGTCAGCTGGTGATCATGTTCACCGACCCAGCCTGGAACGGCACCTCCCCAGGTCCGCCGATCCCCAACACCTACAGCGACAAGTGGCCGTCGTACATCTACGAGCGCGACCTCATGAGCGACTTCGCGGCTTCGCTGCTGGGGCCCAACATGTTCATCGCCTACGGTGACAGCCATATCCTCCAGCAGGACGACGGGACAAACGAGAAGAACGGCTTCGCCAGCATCTGCTGCGGTCCCTTCCACCGCTACCTGCATGCTCATTACCAGTCCGATGTGCAGTGGAACTACCCATCCGGCGTCTCGCAGGTCGAAGGAAAGAACGCCGACGCGATGCAGTACCAGCGGCTCACCGTGACGCAGGCGCCGGGTGAGTCGACAGTCACGGTGATCGCCGAAGCGCGTGACTGCACTCCGGGCGTATCCGGCACCCCCAAGACGGTGCGGACCATGACCAAGACCTACACCCTGTAGCGGTCTCGCGCTTCAGGGCGTAGGTCTGGGTGTAATTGGGTAGCGCCTTGCGATGTCAGCCGCGCAGCCGGACAGTCTCGGGATCGGTGTCCTTGCGGCGTGGCCAGATCTTGGAGCCGATGAGGCCGCCGGCCATGGCGGACGCAAGAGGCAGGGCCAGGCCCCAGAAGGCGGGTCCAGCGGCATCCTTGGCCGTGCCGGAGAGCTGGCTGGCCTCGGACTTCGTGACATGCGCCGTCTTCTGCACCTGCTGCGGGCCGACCCCGAGCTGGTGGGCGAGGCTGCCGAAGCTGCCGAGCAGCGCGCTGCCGCCGAAGAAGGTCAACGCGATGAACGCCGCAACCCCGAGGGCCCATACCAGGAAGCCGTGCAGGAGCCCGCTGAAGAGGCCCTTCCAGATCGACGTCGCCCCGGCGACCAGACCGCCGAGGAAGAAGGCCACCAGGGCCAGGATGCCGGTCACCAGCCAACGCGTGGTGCCCGGCTGGTTCGAGCCGGGATCGAGCGTCAGCCAGCCGAATGCGTAGAACATCAGCTCGAGCAGGATGAACGTGGTGAGCGCCGTCAGCAGGCCGGCCCAGATGGGACCCCACCGCACGCCGTCCTGGCGCTCAGCGCCCACGGAAACGTTCACCGGGCTGCTGTCGTTGGTCGAGGGCACCGGTCGAGCCTCGTGATGGACGACCGTCTCCTCCCGTACCTGCGTCTGCTGCGGCTCGACATACTCCTCACGCACCGGGATGGAGGTGTCTCTTCTCCCATAGTCGGTGGTCTCGAAGTCGGTGGAGTCGGTCGAGTCGGTCGAGTCGGAACGCGGCATATCCGAGCCGCCTCCCGCCGCCGTGGCACCGCCGCTGCTGTCCAAAGTCATCACGCCTCCCGAGGTGATTCCGTGTGAGTGTCCCCGCCCCCTCGTCGTACCCGGCAGCCTTACACCCTAAACATGCGCCCTGCGCAGCAGGCTCCCGCGCCTGCGCGATCAGCCCACCGTCATCTCGCCCATCCGGTCCCAGTCATCGCCTTCCATGACCGTGTTGCGGATCTGGGGAGTCTCCTGCAGATAGGCGGGCAGCTCCGCCGTTGCCTTCTGGAAATGGTCGCTCTTGACATGAGCCTCGGCGGCATCATCCTTGAACGCCTCGATCAGCACATACTCGTTCGGGTCCTCGACGCTGCGTGACCAGTCGAACCAGAGGTTCCCCGGCTCGCGTCGAGTGGCCCGCGTGAAGTCGCCGGCGACGTCCATCCACTGGTCGGCATGCTCGGGCTTCACCTTGAACTTGACGGCGATGAAGATCATCGGATGCCCCTTCTAGGCGTCGGCGGTCAGGCCATGATGGCACGGCGGACCTCGTCCGCAACCCGATGCGTCGGCGTCTGCACGATGCATCAAACGGGGCTCTAGACAGGCACACGCTTCATCGTGTCTGCTGTCAGTAGCACCCGAACTCCTGGAGGATGAATGACCCTTCACGCTGACTCCCCCCGGCTCGACGCTCTGACGATGACCGACGATGCGCGAGCCGTCCTCGTCCATGCGGTCCGTGTCGCGTTCCCCCACGAGGGCTTTCCTGTCGGTCCGTACGAGCGGACCGCAGACAAGATCGTCGAGGCAGCCGATGCCTCGACCTGGCTCCGCCTGCTCCTGATCCAGGGACTCGGCAGCCTGCAGAGCCTGTCGGGCGGTAGCTTCCTCGACCTGGACCAGAAGGAGGCTACGGCGATCCTGAAGCACGTCGAGGGCACCGAGTTCTTCGGCCTGCTGCGCCGTACCGCTGTCGTCCATCTGTACGACGACCCGGACACCTGGGACGCGCTCGGCTACGAGGGGCCGTCGTTCGACAAGGGCGGCTACGTCGACCGTGGGTTCGACGACCTGGACTGGTTGCCGACGCCTCGCATCGAGGAGTACGGCGGCGCGGAGGAGATCGTCGAAGTGGCTCCCGACCTCGCCCGAGGCGGCGTCTCCGACCAGGCACAGCCGCAGCCGGCTTCCGCCAAAGCCGCGGCATCACACCCCGGCGTCGCTGCCCAGGAAGCCCAGGACATCTCCACGAAGGAGGCACAGTGATGGCCGAGATCGAGAAGGGCGAACCCACAGTCGTGGTGATCGGCTCCGGAGCCGGTGGCGGGACCGTTGCCTACGAGCTCACCGCCAAAGGCGTCCCGGTCGTCTTGCTGGAAGCCGGCCCCCACCTGACGAGCGAGGACTACGAGAACAAGGAATGGCCGGCCTTCGGCCAGATGGCCTGGCTCGACCCGCGAACCACGTCGGGCTCGTGGCGGGTCAGCCGCGACTTCCCCAACCTGCCGGCGTGGGTGGTGAAGGCCGTCGGGGGCACGACCACCCATTGGGCCGGTGCGACTCCCCGGTTCCGCAGCCACGAGTTCAAGGCACGGACGACGTACGGCCGAGTCGAGGGAGCGAACCTCCTCGACTGGCCCCTCACGCTGCAGGACATGGTGCCGTACTACGACCGCGCCGAGAAGGCGATGGGCACGACCCACCGACACGGGCGTCCACCGCTGCCGGCCAACAACAACTACAAGGTGTTCGCCAACGGCGCGGAGAAGGTCGGCTACAGGTTCTATGCCACCGGGCCTTACGCCACCAACGCCGCGCCGTACGACGGACGGCCCGCGTCCATCCAGGACGGGTTCAACTTCCAGGGGGACAAGCACAAGTCGAAGTGGAGCACGGCGGTCCGCGAGATTCCGCGGGCGCTCGAGACGGGGAAGCTCGACCTGCGGCCCGACTGTCAGGCTGTGCAGATCACCCACGACGCGCAGGGCAAGGCCGACGCGGTCCTCTACCTCGACAAGGAAGGCAACCTGCACCGGCAGGCGGCCCGGGCCGTCTGCGTCGCCGGCAACAGCATCGAGAGCCCGCGGCTGCTGCTGATGAGCGCCAGCGCGATGTTCCCGGACGGGCTGGCCAACTCTTCAGGTCAGGTGGGGCGCAACTACATGCGGCACACCACCGGCTCCGTCTACGCCCGGTTCGACCAGCCGGTGCACATGTACCGCGGCGAGACGATGGCGGGGATCATCGCCGACGAGGCCCGGCACGACACGGCTCGCGG
>JBBQKY010000195.1:0-4915 GCA_038327385.1 Propionibacteriales bacterium | reverse complement strand
AACGCTGTCATGTGCGAGGCGCATTCAGAACTGAGTCGCCGTACGCGCCGACCCTGCTCGAGATCGGCGCGTACGGCGACTATTCGGTTGTGGGGGAGGAGGGCGGCGACCGGACGGCGCTGATCCACGCGTCCGGTGCCGCCGAGCTCCCCGGCTGGCAGTGAGCCGGCTTCAGGTCAGTGCGCCGAGGCCTCCGCCACGGCGACCTGGATGTGCGTTCCCTTGACCAGACCCTGGCTGTTGACGCCATGGACGACGACCTCGATCATCCGGATCTCGATGCTGTTCGAGTTCCGGATCACGCGGTGCAGCCAGACCGTGACGTTGCCGACGACGATCTTGGTGTTCGGTGCGACGTGACCGGAGATCGGGTTCCCGTTCACGACCAGCTTGGTGTAGCTGGACCCGCCACCGCTCAGGGTGATGGTGCCGCCGGACTTGGTGGCGTGAGCGTCGGCCTTCACGGCGTCAGCCTTCACGAGACCCGCGAGCACGTTGGCGTTCTGAGTCGTGTTCGTGGTCTCTGCCATCGCGCTGTCGGTTGTGATGGTGCCCTGGGCCGTGCTGGTCACGGTCCCCGTGGAGATGACGCCAGGCACGCTCACGCTCGCAACGGAGTTGGTCTTGACCTTCCCGTCGGTTCCGGCGCAGCCGAGGATCACCTTGGCGCTCGGACCGGAGGTGATGGTGTTGCCGTCGAACACCGTGGTGCCGTAGGCCATCCCGTCCAGGCTGCCGGCGAGGTTGACGCCGAGGGTGCTGGTGGCGTGCCCGACGATGATCTGGGTGCCCTTGGCGACGCCCGTCAGGTTCTTCGTGACGTAGACGTGCATCGCGTTGACGGTCAGTGAGGCAGTTGTCGTGCCGACGGTGCGCTTCTGCTCGTTGAGCACCACGCGCCCGACACCGGTGATCCGGATCGTCGTGTTGGGAGCCGGGTGGCTGCGGACCTGCTGCCCGGCAACGGTCAAGTCAACGAAAGCGCTCGCACCGCGGAGCTGGAAGCCGGTGGAGTCGTGGCTGGTCGTGCTGGACGCGCGGAGGCTGGTCGCCGTGATCACGTCCGAGAGCACCCGTGCGTTCGCCACGTTCGCCTTGGCCCGCGTGTTCGGGCCGGTCGTCGTCCGGTGCGAGCTGACGGAAGTGTTGATGACGCCCGTCTGCAGCAGGTTCGGCACCGAGACCCCTGCGACGTTGCTCGCGTGGTTGACTCCCGCCTTCGTCGTGCACAAGGCCACCGACGCGCTCTTGCCCGCCACGGCGGTCCTGCCGACGAAGGCCGTCGTTCCGAACGCATTGCCCGAGAAAATCGAGACCTGCGTGCTCTGGGGTGCCGGCGCGGCTGATGCGCCCGCCGATGCCAGGCCGGCGGAGGCTGGCACGACCAGCAGCCCCGACACGAGCATTCCTACGTGTTTCGTCCTCATGATTCCCCCTCGTGTGCCTGGCGCGAAAGACGCCAGGTCGATGCGAACCTCAGAGCCCCCGGGCGGGTCGCCCTGTCCAACGAGTTGTTACCTTACGCCGTATTTCTAGCAATAAACACCCCTACATCATGATAAGAGCGAATACAACGGTTTACGATCCGAATCCCGGGACTGGACGACGCAAAGCGGTTCATGGACCGCCCTGAGGGCACGAGATTAGGGCCTGCAGCCCTCCGGATTCCGCTCCGGACGACAGCGTGGCATCGTAGAGGCATGCGCCACCACGACCTCCTGGTCATCGGAACGGGCTCCGGGAACTCGATCGTCGACGCGCGTTTCGCCGCTCTGGACGTCGCCTTCATCGAGGGAGGGACCTTCGGCGGCACCTGCCTCAACGTCGGGTGCATCCCAACCAAGATGTTCGTGCACACCGCGGACCTGGCGGCCGGTACACGCGGGAGCAGCCGATTCGGGGTGGACTCCTTCGTCGACAAGGTCCGCTGGCCCGACATCCGCGATCGCATCTTCGGCAGGATCGACCCGATCTCGGCCGGCGGGGAGACGTACCGTCGTGACGGCAGCAACGTCACGTTGTACGCCGAGCGGGCCCGCTTCACCGGACCGAAGCGGCTCGAGCTGGCCAGTGGGCAGCAGGTCAGCGCGGACCGCGTGGTGATCGCCGCGGGCAGCAGAGCGGTCGTTCCCGAGGTGCCGGGACTGGCAGAGTTCCCCTTCCATACGAGCGACACGATCATGCGTCTCGACGAGCTGCCCGCATCGCTCGTCATCCTCGGTGGTGGGGTGATAGCCGTCGAGATGGCGCACATCTTCTCGGCGCTGGGGACCGCGGTCACCGTGGTGGCGCGCAGCTCACGGCTGCTGATGTCAGCCGACCGCGACATCTCCGAGCGGCTCACGTCGATCGTCTGTGATCGGTGGGACGTGCGGCTGTCCACCCTGACGGCGACGGTGGAGTCGACCAGCTCGGGGCTGGCCCGCCTGCAGCTGGCCGACAGCGGGGACCTCAGCGATCGCGGGGTGCTTCAGGCCGAGACGGTGTTGGTCGCCACCGGGCGCATGTCGAACTCGGACACCCTCGACGTGGCAGCCTCGGGCGTGACCACCCACCCGGACGGTCGGGTGGTGGTCGACAAGTACCAACGGACCATGGTCGAAGGCATCTGGGCGCTCGGCGACGTGAGCAGCGAGCACCAGCTGAAGCACGTCGCCAACCACGAGGCGCGGGTCGTGCAGCACAACCTGCTGCACCCGGAGGACCCGAGGGCCTCGGACCACCGGTTCGTCCCACAGGCGGTCTTCACCAGCCCGCAGATAGCCGCCGTGGGGCGGACCGAGGACGAGCTGATCCAGGAAGGCACGCCGTACACCTCCTCGATGCAGGGGTACGACGGCATCGCCTACGGCTGGGCGATGGAGGACACCACGGGCTTCGTCAAGCTGCTCGCCGACCCGGCCTCCGGGCAGCTGCTCGGAGCCCACATCATCGGCCCGCAAGCACCCACGGTCATCCAGCCGCTCATCCAGGCGATGAGCTTCGGCCTTCCTGCTCAGGAGATGGCCACCGGCCAGTACTGGATCCACCCGGCGATGCCCGAGGTGGTGGAGAACGCCCTGCTGAAGCTCGCTTGATGCCCGTCACCCTTGTGCGCCAGCGAGTGGACTCATGCCTTCGACCCCTGCAGATGCTGAGAGCTCTCCGTGACCAGGCCGGGCTGTTCGGGCTGGTGGGAGGCTGGCATGACTCCAGTGCGGTGGTCGGTTTTGCTCCCGCGCGAACGCTTCCGGTTGAGGCGGACCCCTTCGCGGCCGTTGGCGAGTTGCCACGCGTCGAGGGCGCTGGCAGCTTCGGTGGCGGCTGGGTCGGGGCGTTCGGCTACCAGCTCGGCGGCCTGGTCGAGCAGCTGCCGCCGGCACCGTGTCGGCCGGTCCCCCTGCCACCATCCAGCCTGGCCTACTACGACCATGTCCTCGTCCAGGACGCCGAGGGCTGGTGGTTCGAGGGACTGGTCGACGAAGCCAACGGCCGGCGCATCGAAGCGCAGCTGAAGATCGTCCAGATGCTGCTGCGTGACACCGAGGCGCCGGCGGCGCCCTACACGTGTGGCGACTTCACGGCCTACCCCGACGGTGCTGGTCACCGGGCAGCAGTCGATACGACGCTCCATCACCTCGCAGCCGGCGACATCTTCCAAGCCAACATCTGCCGACGCTTCGAGGCCGAGTTCCATGGCGATCCGCTGGATGCGTTCTGCGCTGGAGTGGAGCACCTCCAGCCCAAGTACGCCGCATTCCTCCGCACCCCGCAGGGGGCGATCGCGAGCCTTTCGCCGGAGCTGTTCCTGCGCCGACAGGATCGGCGAGTCAGGACGTCACCGATCAAGGGCACCGCGTCGCTGGACAGCGACGTCCACGAGCTCACCACCTCGGCGAAGAACCGCGCGGAGAACGTGATGATCGTCGACCTGATGCGCAATGACCTCGGCCGCGTCTGCCTGCCGGGGTCCGTCCGGGTCGAGGACATCGCCCGCGCCGAGCGGCACACCGGAGTGTGGCACCTGGTCTCCGACGTGGTCGGGAAGCTCGCGCCGGACGAGACCGACACGAGCCTGCTGCGGGCGACCTTTCCGCCCGGCTCGGTGACCGGTGCGCCGAAGGTTCGCGCCATGGAGGTGATCAACGAGGTCGAGGCGACCGGCCGCGAGACGTACACCGGCGCGATCGGCTACGTCAGCCCCTGCGCGGGCCTGGAGATGAACGTTGCCATCCGCACCTTCGAGTTCGCCGCCGAGCGGGTGTGGCTGGGCGCAGGGGGCGGAGTCGTCATCGAGTCGACGCCGCAGGGCGAGCTGGTCGAGACACTGGTGAAGGCGGCTCCTCTCATCGAGGCGATCGGAGCCCGACTCGACCCCGCGGAGATGCAGGCGCTCGCACCTGTCGCTGTGGGCCAGGGCACGCAGCTCGCACATCCGACCGCCGCGGCGACGCTGCTCCCTGCTGACCCTGCGGCGGGTCTGTTCACGACCTTGCTGGTTGTGGGTGGGCGCCCGATCGACCTCGACCAACACCTGACCAGGCTCGCGAAGAGCGTCGCCGACTGCTATGGCTCATCGCTGCCCGCGGATCTTGCTGGCCGGGTCCGCGCGTCGGCCTCGAGCCTGGTTGGGCGTCATCGGCTGCGGATCACCGTCGCCCCTGACTCGGAGGGCATCGGCGTGCCCCAGCTGACGTCGAGCCCTCTGCCGGAGCGCTCAGCGGCCGCCTGGCGGCTCGTGCCGGTTGTCCTTCCGGGCGGCCTCGGATCCCACAAGTACGACGACCGCCGCCGGCTAGCCGCGGTCGAGCCTGCCGAGGGCACCTGGTCGACGACGTGTGACGCCTTGGTGAGCGACGGCGACGGATCTCTCCTCGAGACCGGACGCGGCAACCTCTTCGTCGTCACCGACGACGCTGTTCACACTCCGGCGCTC
>JBBQKY010000194.1:0-4918 GCA_038327385.1 Propionibacteriales bacterium | reverse complement strand
GCCGTGGTGCCCCACAGCCGACCACTGACCCTGACCGCCTCGACCGTGACGAGAAAGCCCGCGCTCGGGGAATAACCGACGATCCGAAGAGCTCCGGTGCGAGACCGTGGGTCAGGATCCCAGACCAGGGCGCGAGAGTCGGCTACCGCCTCATCAATCCACTCCAGCTCAAGATCGATCGCATCGCGGTAGCGCTCCGACCGCGTCGTGATGTGTCGGACGTCTACTGCCCTCCACAGCACGGTCAGCAAGTCGTCGTCGTTTCGACTACATTATGCACGGCATGCCCTTCCTTGTCACGCGGGTTCCCGACGGGAAAGGAGGCTATCCGCGGCGACCGACGGTCTCTGCGAAGTCGAGGACGTACGAGTGGGTCCGAGTCTCCTCGACCTCACGCTGGCAGAACATGACCGGGTTCTCGCCTGTTGGGTCGGCCCAGCGCTGGAGAAGCTTTCGCGTGGTCGGCAAGACCCGCTGGTGTCCGCCTGCCGCCAGCGGTCAACGTCGCGCCGCAGGTCGTACATGTAAGAGTTGCGCTGCCGCCACTCCTGGGTGAGCTCCGGGTCGACGTACCTGCGTGAAACGGGAGCCGAGCCTCTTGCCTTTCCTCGTCGCCGCGATGGGGATGAACGACTCGCTCTGACGGCGCCCATCGAGGATGTCGCGGTCGGGTCTGCCGGGCCAGTGCGATGATTCGCGCGTGCCGATCGACGACCGGACCATCGAGGCGGTCTTGGCGCTGGCCGACAGACCGGCAGTCTCGAACCGGCCGGTGCTGCTCGCGATCGACGGGCTTGGCGCTGCTGGCAAGTCCTCCCTGGCGGAGGCGCTTCTCACTTGTCGACCTGACCTGACGGTGGTTCATGGTGATGATTTCTACGGCCCCGAGGAGCGCGACTGGAGGACGTGGACCGCCGAGCAGGGGTATGAGCACTACTTCGACCATCGACGTCTGGAAGAGCAAGTGTTGAAGCCTCTCGTCGCATCGAGGCAAGCGCGATTCCAGCGGTATGACTGGCTTAAGAACGCACTCGGAAACTGGATCACCGTCCACCCCCTGGGCATCGTCGTCGTCGAGGGTGTGTATCTGTTGAGGCCAAGGCTTCAGCGTTACTGGGACGCCAGCGTGTACGTCGACGTACCCCGACCTGTCCGACACAGCCGCCTGCATGCTCGCGGCGAGAACGATGCCGGCTGGATCGAGCGGTGGATGCGGGCCGAGGACTACTACGAGTCGACGGTGAACCCTGCGGGAACGGCGTCCCTCGTGGTCAGTGGCACTGCGGCCCGATGACAGTAGGTCAGCTGTCGATCGGCTCGAGCAGGACCAGCGGAATCACTCGAGCGGTCTTCGACTGGTAGTCCGCGTAGTTCTTGTGGTCGGCAGTGACGAGCGGCCACAGCCGGCGTCGCTCGTCTGCGTCGGCGACCCTGGCCCGCATCCGCTGGGTGGCGCCGCCTTGCAGCTTCACGTCGACCTCCGGGTGGTCCAGCAGGTTGAGGAACCACGCCGGGTGGTGGTCGTCGCCACCGCGGGAGGCGACCACGACCAGCGCGGACCCTTCTTGGTACGGCGACGTCAGCATCACCTTCCGCGGTTGGCTGCTTCGGCGCCCGGTCGTCGTGAGCTCCAGCACCGGCATGTCCATTGCCGACCAGCCGATGCGCTCCCCGGAGACGATGAGGAGGCCGCGATGGACAAGGTTCATCGCCTTCAAGAAGGAGTCGCTCGGCATGGCCGCATTCTCGCTTATGTCGAAGCGGGTGGTCGCTGTGAGGGACGTCCGGACCAGCTCATCAGCTCAGAACTCTGTAGCCCACGATGAAACCGACCACCATGATGACGGCCGCGAGGATCCAGACGCTCAGGTGGATGGCCGCAACGGATCGAGGGCGACTGCCGGAGCCAGTGACTGCCGACCCGGAGCCACCAGCCCGTGCTCGCAGCGCCGCGGCAAAGGACGCGGCGTCGTCCCAGCGCCGATCCGGCCGCGGCTCGAGCGCTCGGAGCAGAACGGCGTCCAATGGCTGCAGCTCTGGGCGATACGTGCTGGGCTTGGCCGGCAGCTTGGCGTTCATCAGCGACGTCATGTCCCCGCTGCGCGCCGGATGCCCCGTCAGCAGGTGGTAGGCGACCGCGCCCAGCGCGTGGATGTCAGCCCGGCCGTCGAGAGGTTCCGCCATGTGCAGCTGCTCCGGTGCCATGTACGCCTGGGTACCGACCACCTGGGTGATGCCCGAGGCATGAAGTATCGGCTTCGCCAGACCGAGGTCCGCGACGAGCAGGCGACGCCCGTCGCCGTCGCTGCGCAAGAGCAGGTTCTGCGGCTTGATGTCGCGGTGGACGACTCCCAACGCGTGCAGTACCGATAGTCCGTCGGCTGCCTGCTCGACCAGGTCAATGGTCTCAGCAACGTCGAGGGGGTCATCTCCTCTGATCAGCTCCGCCACTGTGCCCAGGTCGGCGTACGTCATGACGAAGTACGGGATGCCGTCGGCGGTCTCGCCGATGTCATGAACCCGTACGACGTGGTCGGAGTCCGCTCGTCGGAGGATCCTGGCCTCCTCGAGGAACCGCTCCCGCAGGTCCAGCCGCTCACTCCAGTTGTCAGCAAGCATCTTGACGGCGACGAGGGAGTCGAGCGTGTCGTCACGGTAGAGCCAGACAGTCGCGAAGCCTCCCGAGCCAAGGCGCCGTACAAGATGGAGACGACCCAGGGTCTCAGGAACTGGCACAGAAGTAGTCTGCAGGACCAGCCGTCCAGGAGGGAGGTGCACCATGTCCGGGATGCCGCTCGGGGACGAGTCGCTGGACGCGCTTGCGGCGCGCGCCGCCCGGGGAGACCAGCAGGCACTCGAGCTGCTGCTGCGGCAGATCGAGCCCGCTGTGATGCGCCTGTGCGCTCGGATGCTGCCCTGTCGCCAGGATGCGGAGGAAGCTTGTCAGGATGCGCTGCTGCTGGTTGCGACGAAGGTCGACACGTTCAGAGGGGCCAGCAAGTTCACTACCTGGCTCTACACGGTGGCAGGCAACTCGGCCCGCCAGACCTACCGCTCGCTCAAGCGACGCGCGGCCGAGCACTCGATGGGCGAGCTTCCGATCAGGGCGGACCCACGCACGACGAGCGTGATCGCCGGCAGCCGGCTCGACCTGCTCGACGCCCTGGAGACGCTCGAGGCGGCGCAGCCGCAGCTGGTGGCGCCGTTGGTCCTGCGCGACATTGCGCAGCTCGACTACGCCGAGATCGCCAACGTCCTCGACGTGCCGCTGGGAACTGTCAAGTCGCGGATCCATACGGCCCGCGCCTATGTCCGCCCGCTCCTTCGTGCTTGAGATGCGACGTCAGAAGGTCGCGCCAACCGCAACCTCAGCGGCCGGGTCAGTGCGTGTCGCACCGGGAAGGTACTGACATGTCCCGTCGTCGACGGCGCACTGGCTGACGGTGAATGCCGTCTCAGCTCTGTCCACTGGGTTCACGACCAGGACACGGCTGGAGTCGACCCATGCCACCGGACTACGAAGTCCTATCTGCAACGTCCCGCTCGGGCGGCCCGTCCTCAGGTCGAGGATGGTCGGCCCCGTGGCCGGACCACCCCTCTGCGGAGACGGCGACACGATGACCCGAGTCCCGTCGGGGCTGATGGAGGACCCCCCGGCGGGGCTCAGTCTGCAGCTGCTCCACAGCGGCTGGGGAGGCCGTTGCAGGTCGAACACGGCGATGCACGCATGAATCTGGGACAGGTACTCGGCCACCAGGTAACGGCCATCGGCGGATACGTCCGACAAGGTGGCGCTGCCGGCCGGAACGTCGAGGTGCAACGTGGGGAGGACGTCGAGTGCCGAGTCATACCGAACGATCTCCTCCTTTCCACTTGTGGTGTAGCCGTTGAATATGAGATCTCTGAACGCGAAGCGCACCTGCCCCACGGACGCCAGCGTGGTCGTCACCGTCTCGATCACGGAGCCGTCAGCCGGGTCGAAAAGCCGAATATCCGAGCCACCCGGTTGTGGCACAGCCACCGCATCGCCTTCGGGAGACAGAGCGAAGTACAGCGCACCCCGGGTCTTGATCGGTACGTCGCGTCCGTCGCGACCCACCAACACGAGTCGACCACCGTCTTGGCCGATGAGCTCGAAAACGAGCCACCCGGCTGACGTCCGCGCCACCGTACTCACGATGGCGCCGTACTGCGGCCGGAACGGAATCTGGCGCGCGCCGTCGTAGATGACATCGTCCGCGTAGTACAGCGGAGCAGCCCCACTCGGGGTGGAGGACGACGGCGTTACCGGAGAGGAGGACTGCGGCGTCCTGGAGACGGCCGGAGAGCCGTCTCGAGGCCAGATGCGCCCTGCCATCAGGCCGCCGCCGAGACCGACGATCCCGGCGACGGCCACGACCGTCACCGTGACTGCATGCGAGCTGCCCCTTCTCACGACATCCTTCCGCCGATCGACGTCATGCTAGGCGGCCTGAGTCCGAAGACCGCTCCAGCCACCAGTCGGCGTGGGTCAGCTCTGACAGAAGACGACGTCCTGGGTCCCGAGGCTGCCCTTGTAGGCGTCGAGATAAGGAAGCATGGCATGACGGGTCGTCTTGGACCAGACGCGGATGGCTCGACCTGGGTCCCCCGACTGTGTGCGGTGGGCATAGCTCACGACGCGGATGTCCATCGAGACGGCCTTCGCGCTCGTGCCAGCCCAGCAGGCTGTTCCACGGGTCTCGGTGGCGGCCAATGAGTTGGGAATGACCTCTCCGACCTCTGTGCCCGCGTAGCGGAAGGCCACCAGAGGAACCGCGTCCAGGTCCGACCAGCGTGGCGAGACGGTGATGGACATGCCGTGTGTCCGGGCGGTCGGCACCGTGAAGGTGACGTCTCCATCCTGGACGCGCTTGGTGGCCGACTGCCATACCTTGTG
>JBBQKY010000193.1:0-4960 GCA_038327385.1 Propionibacteriales bacterium | reverse complement strand
AGGTCGCCGGGCTGCGGCTGGACGACATCGACTGGCATCACGGCGAGATCACCGTGCGTGGCAAGGGTCGCCGTGACGAACGGATGCCGCTTCCGGCCGAGGTCGGCCAGGCGCTGGTCGACTACCTGATGCGGTCGCGTCCCAGCGATGCGCCGAAGTTGCGCACGGTGTTCCTGGCTGCCCGCGCTCCGCGCCGGTCGATGGAGCGGGTGACGGCCTCTTCGATGATCGGGCGAGCCTGCGTGCGCGCCGGGATCGCATCTCTTCGGAGCGCATCTTCTGCGGCACACCTTGGGCGAGGCGATGATCCGTGCCGAGATTCCGCTGGCCGCGATCGATCAGGTGCTGCGTCACCACGACCCGCTGACCACGACCAACTACGCCCGCGTCGACATCGAACGACTCCGCGGGTTTGCACTCCCTGGAGCCGGCACATGAGGTCCCGCCGCGTGAAGTGTTCGGGAGGCGCAAGACCCGCCCGGCGCCCTACATCTACACCGACGAACAGGTCCGGGCAATGCTGGAAGCTTTCGCGAGCATGTCCGCTACGGACGCCGCGACCCCGGCCCGGCGCTCAGCCGGCCGATCCGGGGGCCCTACCTCGTTCCGACTCCGGGCTGCGTCCGGCAGCCAGCTCATCGATGTCGGTGAGCAGCCCGCGGAGCTCCGACCGCAGGAAGTCCCGCGTTGTCACCTCGCCGATCGCCGCCCGCAGCGAGGCGACCTCGCGCGCCAGGAAGTCCTGGTCCGCCAGCGCCCTGGCGTTCGCCTCCCGGTCGCGCTCGGCGATCACCCGGTCGCGGGACTCCTGGCGGTTCTGGGCAAGGAGGATCAGCGGAGCGGCGTACGACGCCTGGGTCGAGAAGAACAGGTTAAGCAAGATGAACGGGTAGGCGTCCCACTTGAGCCCGTAGATCCCGACCACGTTCAGCGTGATCCAGATGATCACGAAGCCCGTCATGTACATCAGGAACCGGGCGGTCCCCATGAAGCGCGCGAACGTCTCGGCGAAACGGCCGAACGTGTCGGGGTCGTAGCTCGGGCGCGGTACGACGACCCGCCGCGTCTCCCGGGGGATGTCGAGCCGTGGGCCACCGGTCCGGGACCGGGTCGGGCGCTGCGGCTCGCGGCGCTCATCGTGCGGCTCTTCACGGGCCATCGTGCACCGCCACGGCCCGCGCATCATGCTCCCGCCAGTCCTGCGGCAGCAGGTGGTCGAGCACGTCGTCGACAGACACGACGCCCAGCAGATGCCCGTCGTCGTCGACCACCGGACTGGCAACCAGGTTGTAGTGGGCGAGCAGTCGGGTGACCTCGTCGAGCGGAGCCTCCACCCGCAGGGGCTCGATGTCGTTGTCGATCACGCCGGAGACAAGGCTCGACGGCGGCTCGCGGAGCAGCCGCTGAAAGTGGGCAGCCCCGAGGAACCGGCCGGTCGGCGCCTCCAACGGCGGTCGGCAGACGTACACCATCGCCGCGAGCGACGGGCTGAGCTCGGCGTTGCGAATCTGCGCCAGCGCCTCAGCGACGGTGGCATCGGGACCCAGGATCACCGGGTCGGTGGTCATCATTCCGCCGGCAGTCCGCTCCTCGTACTTCAGCAGCCGGCGGACATCCTCGGCCTCTTCCGGCTCCATGAGGGCGAGCAGCTTCTCGGCTGTCTCCGGCGCCAGCTCCGCGATGAGGTCGGCCGCGTCGTCGGGTGACATCTCTTCGAGCACGTCGGCCGCCCGCTCGCTCTCGAGCTGCTCGAGGATCTCCACCTGGTCGTCCTCGGGAAGCTCCTCGAGGACGTCGGCCAGCCGCTCGTCGTCGAGGGCTGCCGCAATCTCGCCCCGCCGCTTCGCTGAGAGGTCGTGGATGACGCCGGCGAGGTCTGCCGGCCGCATCGTGTCGAGGGCGGCGAGCAGGTGGGTCGCGCCCTGTCCGACCTCGCTGCCAGCGAGGCCACTCACTTCGGACCACTCGAGTATCTGCGTCTGCCCCTTGCGTCCGAAACGCTTCGAACCCATCTGTACGGCGACTCGTGCCAGCTGCCAGTCGCGGGTGCGTAGCTGCTCCATCGCGATGTCGTACACGGTCGCGGTGGTCCCTGTGTCGATCACCGTCACGGTCCGGTCGAGAAGCTCGCCCAGCACCAGGGTCTCGGTGCTTCGCTGAGCAAAGCGCCGCATGTTCACAAGACCTGTGGTGATGACCTGTCCCGAGTCCAGACTGGTGACCCGTGTCATGGGCAGGAAGATGCGCCGCCGCCCCAGCACCTCGACAACGAGCCCGAGCACGCGGGGCGGCCGGTTGTCGATCCGCAGTGCGGCAACGACGTCGCGTACCTTGCCGACCTGGTCCCCGTTGGGGTCGAAGACCGGCAGGCCCGCCAGCCTGGCGACGAAGACCCGGATCGTTGCTGCGCTCACGTTCTGAGGTTACCGGGCAAGGCGGCCTCCGGGCGGCTGCACGCACGGCCCTCAGATGGATGCTGGTTACTGTTCCCCTATGGTCGACAACCCCCTTCGCTACGTGCTTGTCGACGTGTTCGCGCGTCGGCCATTTGCCGGCAACCAGCTGGCCGTCGTCCTCGGGGCGGAGCTCCTGTCGACGTACCAGATGCAGGCGATCGCCGCCGAGTTCAACCTTGCCGAGACTACGTTCCCGCTGCCGCCGACCGCGGCGGACAGGGCAGCCGGAGCCGACTACCGAGTACGGATCTTCACTGCGAGCCAGGAGATCCCGTTCGCCGGTCACCCGACGCTTGGTACGGCGTGGGTGCTCGCCCGACGCGGCGTCATCGACACCGGCTCGCGCGTTCAGGCGTGCGGCGCCGGGCTGATTGGAGTCGACGTGCCGGTGGCGGCGGACGAGCCGCTCGAGCTGCGCTCCGAGCCCCGCGACCTGTCTGTTGCCCTTACCAAGGAGGCGGCGGTCGGCTGCGCGCGGTCGGTGGGTCTGGACGGCAACGACGTTGCTGGCGAGGCCTTCGCAGCCGGATGCGGCATCTCGTTCGTGCATCTACCGGTGGCGGCGGCGGCGCTGGCCGGGGCTCGCCCGAGGCTCACCGACATGCGTGACGTCGACCTCGGCGGTGCCGTGCTGCGGGACCCCTTGATCGGGCTCAACGTCTACGCGACGTCGCAAGGCTCGGCGGCCGGCGCAGCCCTTTCGGTGCGGTCGCGGGTGTTCGTGCCCGGCCCGTCCGTCCCCGAGGACCCCGCGACCGGCTCCGCCGCCGTAGGGCTGGGAATCGCGCTGGTCGCGGCCGAGCTCGCTTCCGGCGACGGTGTGACGCGCTACGACATCGTGCAAGGAGTCGAGCTCGGCAGGCCGTCGTACCTTTCGGGCCGGGTGACGGCGCACGATGGGGCGGCCACGATGTGCTGGGTCGCCGGTCAGGTCCAGCCGATTGGCGAGGGCGCGATCGTCGTACCGGAACAGCCCGCTGAGTGAGACCCATGCCAGACCCGTGGGCATCAGTTAGCGTCGACTAGCGTCGACTACGAAGGGCCCGCAGCCGTCGCGCGCATGCCTGACGTCGCCTTCCTGCTCACCGGTCCGTCCACGAGCGAACAGTGCCAGGGGGTCAGAACGGCGGCGGGCCGAGAATCTCGATCGCACCTGTCACAGCAGCTGCAGCGCGGACCCGCCCGAAGTCGGGCATCGGCGGCTCACCGACGCCGGCCGGCTCGCTTGCGTGGCGGTAGAACGCCTCTCCGCCGCCCGGCGTCTGGAGACAGAGCATCCGTGCCGTCGGCGTCGTCACCAAGAACGCATGGGGTACGCCGCGCGGGATGATCGCGATCCCGCCCGCAGCGAGGGCCCGCTCGTCGCCGGCAATGTGCAGCCGCACTTCGCCCTCGAGCATGTAGAACGTCTCGTCCGCCTCGGAGTGCTGGTGCAGCGGGGTCACCTTGCCCGCGTCCAGCGCGTCCTCGAAGAGCAGGTACGCGCCGCCCGTCTCGTCCTCGGTGGCCAGCCAGGTGTGAACCCCTCCGCCGCAGAACCAGCGACGCTCACCCGCTCCGCATGGCCGCACGGTCGTCTCCAACGTCGCCATCGGGACCCCCTCTCGTTATGTGACTCGTGTCCCATAACGACATTAAGGTACCATGAAGGTCATGTCAACGCCCTACGAGCTCACCGGCCGGACCCGGCAGAAGCAGCGGACCCGCGACGCCTTGGTGGCCGCCGCACGCGACCTCGTCGCCCTCGGCGGTGTGGCGCCGACCGTCGAGGCGGCCGCGGTGGCCGCGTCGGTCTCGCGTACTACCGCGTACCGCTACTTCCCTACCCAGAAGGACCTGCTGGTCGCTGCGCATCCCGAGACCACCGCGAGAACCCTTGTCCCGGACGAAGCCGGTGACGACCCCGAGGCACGTCTCCTGGGTGCCGTCGACGCCTTCATCCGGATCGTCGTGGATACCGAGCACCAGCAACGAACCATGCTGCGGCTCTCGTTGGACCCGAAGACCTCGATCGAGTCCCTGCCGCTACGTCAAGGCCGGGCCATCGCCTGGTTCGAGGAGGCCCTCGTCCCTCTGCGACCGCAGGTCGCCGACGCCGAGATCCACCGGCTCGCACTGTCCGTCCGCAGTGCCGTCGGCATCGAGTCACTCGTCTGGCTCACCGACATCGCCGGGCTCACCCGTGAGGAGGCCGCCGAGCGGATGCACTGGTCGGCACGGGCACTACTTCTCCAGGCCCTCGCAGACGCCGACTGGACTACCTCGACAACCTGACACGGCACAGGGAACGCCGGCACGCCTCCCCTCGGTCCACCTGAACCCCCGCAGCTCTCAGCATCTCCGATGCGCACTCAGTTCGCGGATCATCGATCGTGCTCGCGCCGATCATCAGCCGGTCTATGTCGCTCGACGTGGACGACGCGTAGCGGTAGTCATCGACGCCGACGATCTCGATCGCCTCATCGAACTGGCCGAAGACATGGCTGACATCCGCGCCGCGGAGC
>JBBQKY010000192.1:0-4972 GCA_038327385.1 Propionibacteriales bacterium | reverse complement strand
CTGCAGGCCGTCGGCGTCGCCTGCACGACGAGGATCGCGGTCGGGTCGTGCGGCCAGTCAGCGCCGACGAACCCGGCAGCGTTCCAGGACATCGTGGCGTGGCGGCCGGACCGGATGGTCCATCTCGGTGACTTCGGCTACCCCAAGAACCTCACGACCGACATCACCACCCACCTGGACAACTGGTCGGTCAACTCCAGCGCACCCGGCCCGCAGTCGGTCCAGGCGATCGGCTGCATGGACTACATCGTCAGCGACCACGACTGCAACGACAACGGCAAGAGTGAGAACCGCGCCACCTTCAACGACTCGATCACGAAGGTGAACATCGAGGCGTGGCGCCGGGTCGTGCCCGCGCGCATGGCAGACACCGAGTCCCCGCAGCACGGCAGGTGGCGCAGCGACGTCGAGGGTAACGTGCGCTACGTCAAGCTCGACACCCGCTCGATCGACAAGACCGACAACACGGCGACTTCCACGGACCCGCGCTCGCCCGCCTCATCCATGCTGGGACCGGTCCAGCTCGCCTGGCTCGAGAGGGAGATCGACCACGCGGTCCAGGGACGACAGCTGATCGTCCTGTACTCCGATTGCGCCTGGAACGGCACCTCACCCGGCCCACCCATCCCGGTGACCTACTGCGACAAGTGGCCGTCGTACATCTACGAGCGCGATCGGATCAGCGACTACGCCGCCTCGAGGGGTGCGCAGATGTTCATCGTCTTCGGGGACAGCCACGGGCTCCAGCAGGACGACGGGACCAACGAGAAGAACGGCTTCGCCTCGATCTGCTGCGGTCCGCTCGACATGGAGTTGCACATGCACTACCAGGACTCCTACCAGTGGAGCTACCCACACGACGTCCCTGAGCACGCTGGCCCCTACCGCTTCGCACAGCAGTACCAGCGCCTCACGATCACCCAGGAGCGCGACTCAACAGTCATCACCGTGAGGGCGGATGCGCGCGACTGCAGTCCTGCGGTGGCGGGCACGCCCTTCACGGTGCGCACCATGACGAAGAGCTACACCCTCTGACGTGTTGTACGACGTCATCGTGGTGGGCCTCGGCGCCATGGGCAGCGCTGCCAGCTACCAGCTGACCCGGTTGGGCGCCACGGTGCTCGGCATCGACCAGTACACCCCGCCACACCAGCTCGGCTCGACGCACGGGGACACCCGGATCACCCGCCTCGCCGTCGGAGAGGGACTCGAGTACGTGCCGCTGGTCAGGCGCTCCCACGAGATCTGGAGGGACATCGAGGAGCAGACCGGGGATGCCCTGCTTCAGCAGTGCGGCGGGCTGCTCATGGCGGTGCCGGACGGTCGCGGCCGACATGGCGTCAGCGACTTCCTGGGACGAACGCTGGCGGCGGCCAACCAGTACGCGGTCCCGCACGAGGCCCTCACGGCCAGCCAACTCCAGACCAGGTTCCCGCAGTTCGAGCTGACTGGCGCCGAACAGGGGTACTACGAGCCGGCGGCGGGATTCGTCAGGCCAGAGAAGTGCGTCGAGGCACAGCTCCGGTTGGCGCAGCGAGGTGGCGCTGAGCTGCGGTTCGGCGAGCGGGTCACGTCGTACCGAGACGCTGGCCACGGGGTCACGGTCACAACTCCCGACGGGGCGTATTCCGCGGCCAAGGTCATCATCTCCGCAGGCCCGTGGGTCAACGAGCTCATCCCAGATCTGGCCTCCCGGTTCACGGTGTACCGCCAGGTCCTCTACTGGTTCGCCTTGTGCGACGCCGCTGAGTACCCGTCGTACGCCGACCTGCCGGTCTTCATGTGGGAGTTCGGCGCCGAGTCCGACGACTTCGTGTACGGGTTCCCGATGGTCGACGGTCCGGCCGGCGGTGTCAAGGTCGCCACCGAGAGCTATGGGGCGGCCACCACCCCCGACGCCGTCACTCGCGACGTGAGTCAGCAGGAGACAGCCCAGATGTACGAGCGTTACGTCGCGGGCCGTCTTCCCGGTCTCAGCCCACGGTGTGTCAAGGCGCGCTCCTGCCTCTACACGGTGACGGCCGACGGTCGCTTCGTGATCGACGTCCACCCGATTCACCCGAACGTGATCGTTGCCTCACCCTGCTCGGGGCACGGCTTCAAACACTCGGCCGCTATCGGCGAAGTGCTGGCTCAGCTGGCCACGACCGGCGTCACCGGCATCGACATCAGCGCGTTCGGTCTGCACCGCCCGGCTCGCTCAGGCTGACCGTCGCGACGACTACGACGGCGCCGCTGCAGTGATGCGGCCGCTGGAAAGGTCGGTGGGTCCGGGTAGCGTCGTCGAAGCGCAGTCGCGCAGAGAGTCATGCCAAGTGATCGGGAGCCGTCTTGCCCAGAACCACTACCGAGCGCCCGTCGGCGGGCAGGCACCGGCGCACGTCAGTCTCCAGGTCCACGGGGACAGGTCACGAGGGCGAGGCGGAAGGGCGCGGAAACAAGTGGTGGACGTTGGCCGCGGTCTGCCTCGGCACCTTCATGCTGCTGCTGGATGTGACGATCGTCAACGTCGCCCTGCCCGACGTCCAGACCGCGCTCCACTCGAGCTTCTCCGGGCTCCAGTGGGTGGTCGACGCCTATGCCCTGACCCTCGCCGCGCTGCTGCTGACCGCCGGTAGTCTCGCGGACCTTTACGGTCGGCGCCGGTTCTACCTCGTCGGGCTCGTGGTGTTCACTGCTGCCTCGTTGCTGTGCGGCGTCGCCGGCACCACGTTGGTTCTGCAGCTGTCGCGCGCTCTGCAGGGCGTCGGCGGAGCCGTGATGTTCGCCGTGTCCCTGGCGCTGCTGGCGGACGCCTTCCGCGGGAAGGACAGGGGAGTGGCGTTCGGAGTCTGGGGTGCGATCACGGGGCTGGCGGTGGCCATCGGTCCGCTCCTCGGTGGTGCCTTAACGTCTGGGCTCTCCTGGCGATGGATCTTCTTCGTCAACCTGCCGATCGGGCTGGTGGCTTTCGTCATCGTGGTCACGAGAGTCGCAGAGTCGCGTTCGCCGCATGCTCGTCGACCCGACTGGGTGGGGTTCGGGTTGTTCACGGCGGCGTTGGCGTCCTTGGTCTACGGCTTGATCGATTCCAACGAGCGCTCCTTCGGCGACACCCGCGTGCTCGGCTTTCTGATCGCCGCGGCAGTGCTGCTAGTCGTCTTCGTCGGCGTCGAGCTGCGCAGCGACCACCCGATGCTCGACCTCGGGCTGTTCCGGCTTCCGACGTTCAGCGGCGGCGCGATCGCGGCATTCGGCCTCAGCGCGTCGGTGTTCGCCCTGCTTCTGTACCTGGTGCTCTACCTCCAGGACATCCTCGGCTACACCGCGCTTGGCACCGGCTTGCGCCTGCTGGTGCTCTCGGGCGGCATCCTCGTCACGTCGGCGATCGCCGGCCGGTTGTCGTCCCACGTTCCGGTACGCCTCCTGATCGGCCCAGGGTTGGTCGTCGTCGGCGTCGGCTTGCTGCTCATGCGCGGGCTCGATGCGAGCTCCGACTGGACGCATCTGCTCCCGGGTCTGATCGTGGCCGGTGTGGGCGTCGGCATCGTCAACCCCCCGCTCGCGTCCACTGCCGTGGGCGTCGTGAAGCCTGCCCGCGCCGGCATGGCGTCGGGGATCAACTCCACCTTCCGACAGGTGGGGATCGCAACGGGCATCGCCTTGCTCGGGACCCTGTTCTCCAGCAAGGTGAGCGACGAGGTGCTCAGCCGGGTGGCGTCAGTGCCGGCGCTGGCCGGGCATGGGCAGCAGATCACCGCCTCTGTCCAGTCCGGCAACGTCACCCGCGCACTCGCGGGGCTGCCGGCGCGCTCCCGCTCGGCGGTCGTCGAGACCATCGCACACGCCTTCACGGCCGGCCTCGACCGCATCCTCCTCGTTGCGGCCGTCATCGCCATCACGGCCGGGGTGCTGTCCCTCGCCCTGATCCGCGGCAAGGACTTCGCGCAGCAGGACACCTCTCCCTCGTGACGTCGCCGGACCGCCTACCAGCTCCGCTACGGGGTGCTGAGTCGTACGTCGGATTCTGGCCGTCGGCGATCGGTTGACAGGCAGACTAGGGCGATGGTCGATGTGGCTGACGCGGCGCAGCGCGTTGAGAAGAGAGCGTCGTGGGCAGAGCTGTTCTTCGACCTTGTCTTCGTGTTCGCTGTCACCGAGGTCTCAGCTCTGATCGGCCGGGACTCGTCGTGGGGTGGCTTGCTGCGAGCGCTGGTGGTCTTTGTGCCTATCTACTGGCTCTGGGTGGGGACCTCGATACAGACCAACATGCGCGACATATCTCGTTCCGGGCTGCGCCTCGCGGTGTTCGGAGTCGCGCTTGCTGCAGTGTTAATGGCGTTGTCGCTCCCGGAGGCCTATGGAGGGCTTGGGCTGCTCTATGCGCTCGCCTACTGGGCAGGTCGCATCCTCCTCGGGACCAACACCCTCCTCCTCTCGGTGCGCCGTAGGTCTTTCCCGGTCAACCCCTACACGGTCAGCATGGTGGTCACTGGGCCGCTGCTTGTCATCGGTGCCCTGCTCGAGGGCGGCGGGAGAGAAGCTCTTTGGGGGCTGGCTGCCGCCCTAGACCTGTCGTCGCCGACGATCCTGCGCTCTCGACTGCGCGGCATGCATGTCGACGCGGCGCACCTGACCGAGCGCTTCGGACTGTTCGTGCTCATCGCTCTCGGGGAGTCGGTGGTCGCCATCGGAGCATCCGCCGACGCGGGGGCATCACTCACTTTCGCCGTCGGATCGGCCGTCGCCGCGGCGTACGCGCTCAGCTGTGGGCTGTGGTGGGTCCACTTTCACTTCGCCGCCGACGCCATCCGCCACTCGCTCGCCACGGCGCGCGTCCAGCTGGACGTGATGCGGTTCGTGCTGTCTTACGGGCATCTGGCTTTCATCGCGTCGATCATCGTGGTGTCGGTCGGCATGAGGGCAGCCGTCGCTCATCCAGGGGACCGGCTCGGTGCTGATGTCACCGGCCTGCTGTTCGGCGGTACGGCGC
>JBBQKY010000191.1:0-4978 GCA_038327385.1 Propionibacteriales bacterium | reverse complement strand
CGTGGGTCACGTCGCGGCCTTCTACGGACACGGAGAGCGCCCAGTAGGCCGCGCTCGGGCTCACCGTCACGGACGACCACGCCACCACCTAGCCGGCCCCCCGCGTCCGGGTATGGGACCTCACACATCTGGAGAGCACATGATCATGACCACGCCCGGCGCCACTACACCCGTCGAGACTGCTTCGCCGCCAGGCGCCGACGCCACGACACCCGAGACGCCACCCGAGCGCACCGAACCGCCCCAGGCCGCCGACGAGGCCGCCCCCGACAGCTCCACGGGCAACGCCGAGGCCGCCAGATACCGCCGTGCGCTCCGGGAGACCGAGACCGAACGCGACGGGCTCAGAGGCACCGTGGAGCGGCTGCAGCGGGCCGAAGTGTTACGGCTCAGTGAGGGCCAGCTCGCCCAACCCGACGACCTGTTCGACGTCGGTGGCGTCGCCTTGGCTGACCTGCTGGGCGACGACGGCTCGGTCGACAGCGGCCGTGTTGGGACGGCGCTCGCTGGGGTGCTGCAGGCCCGCCCCGGCCTCGCCTACGTCCCGCCGCGCCCAACTGGTCCCTCGGCGTTCGGGCTCGGTGCCAGGCCCGGCGTCGATGCCGGGAAACCGTCATGGCAGGACGTGGTGCGCGGCACGTAAACGGTCACGCGATCACGGTAGAATGGGGGTGTTCGTCACCGAGGCCAGGCGTCGCCGGTTGCGGGCAAGCCGCCCCAGGAGGGCACGACGGTAGCGCCAGGAGCGCAACCGCCAATCACTCACCACACGTCCACTTAGTGACGTGTCCGCCCTCCCCGTAGGAGCACTCATGACGAACACCACCACCACAGCCGCCGGTTTCGTAGGTCCAGCAGAGCTCGGCCCGCTCATCCTCGAGCCGGTCTCCGCGCTGTCCATCGCTTTCAACCCGGCCGTCTCGACCGTCGTCTACATCACCCAAGCCACCAACGCTTATCGCTTTCCTCGGGTCGCCGCCGACCCCACCGCGCAATGGGTGAACGAGGGCGACGAGATCTCCCCATCGGACGCGACGCTCGACGAGGACACGGTCGTACCCAGCAAGGTCGCCGGCTTGAGCATCATCACATCCGAGCTTGCCGCCGACTCCAACCCGGCGGCCGCCCAGGTCGTCGGCGATGGGCTGGCCCGTGACATCTCACGGAAGGTCGACACGGCGCTCGTCGGGAACGTCGCATCGCCGGCGCCGCCCGGTCTCGGTGCCCAGTCGGGGACTCAGACCTACGTCAACGCTGGCGCCTTCGGCTCGCTGGACTTCGCCGCGCAGGCGATCTCCAAGGCCGAGTCGGTGGGCGCTACCGTGACGGCGTTCATCACCAGCCCCGCCGTCGCCTTACAGTTGGCGACCATCAAAATCGCCACCGGATACAACGCACCCGTCCTCGGCATGGACGCCACCTCCGCGACCTCTCGGAACGTCCTCGGCGTCCCGCTGGTCGTGACGCCCTTCGGGATGCCCGCCAACACCCTGTACGCCATCGACGGAAGCCGCATCTTCACTGTCGTGCGCGAGGATATCGTCGTCGACTCCGACGCGTCCCCGTTCTACACGTCCGACCGGGTAGCGGTGCGCGCCATCATGCGCGTCGGTTTCGGGTTCCCGCACCCCGCGTCCGTCGTCAAGGTGTCCACGTCGTGACCGCCGGCAAGGTGAAGGTCAGGGTGTGCGACGGGTGGGGCGTTTACGACGGCCAACGCCAGCACTCCGGCGGCGAGGTCGTGGACGTGCCCGCCGACCTCGCCCGCAAGTGGATCGCTGCTGGCTGGGTCGTCATGGTCGAGCCGAAAGCGCACCGCAAGAGCACCTGAAACGTCCGGCGTCAACGTCGCGGTGCCCCGAGGCTTCTGTCGGTCGCCGGGGGCACCGAGCGATGGCAGCGAGGGCTCTTTCGACCTTTCTTGCCCGCAGACCTGCCAGCGTCGGACGCGAGACCCCCGGCCGCGATTAGTCCCGCTCGCCGCCGGGGGTCTTCGTGCACACTGGCGCGTCTCTCATCTGATACACCTGTCCGGAGGTCACGCGGACCCCGTGCGCGAGCCCGAGCGCGCTGGCGCGTCTCGACGCTCGCATCGACTCTCACGAGGGTGACGCGCTGCGTGACCGTTGGGAGTTCGGCCGGGAGCTGCTGGCTGCCCGCGATGGTGCGGGTCGACTGCCCAACGGCTACCTCACCGCCGTCGCGGAGCGCACCGGCAAGAGCCGGACCGAACTGACCTACCGGACCCAGTTCGCCGCCCTCTGCTCGACAGAGCAAGAACTGCTCAACGCGTTGAGCAGTTACACGTCATGGCGTGAAGTCGTCAAGAGCCTCAAGGTCGAGGCCGAGCGCGCTCCCGGAGGTGCTCACCGGAGACAACATGGGGAGAAGCCAGGTGATCTCCGCGTGATCTTCCAGATAGGGAGCCGTGAACTCCGGGGGCGCCGATGCCACCCCTATCGCCAACCTTGGCTATCTCTCCCTGGTCCTGTCCTTCGCGGATCGCAACCCCGACGCCACCCGGTTCTGCACATATCCTGCACGGGCGACACTTTCCGTTGAGGAACACGCCCCTGACCTGCGGCTTTACCAGTGGGCGATACTGGGATCGAACCAGTGACCTCTTCCGTGTCAGGGAAGCGCGCTACCGCTGCGCCAATCGCCCTCATCTGCGGCCGGTGAGGTGGAGACGGGATTTGAACCCGTGTAGACGGATTTGCAGTCCGTTGCCTCGCCTCTCGGCCACTCCACCGCTGGACCGGTCTGCCGAGACCCGCTCCGAGCGGACGACGGGATTCGAACCCGCGACCCTCACCTTGGCAAGGTGATGCTCTACCAGCTGAGCCACGTCCGCAAGCGCCGCTGACTCACGGCGGAACCAGAACACTAGCCGATCCACCTTAGGCCTCAAACTCAGGGAGCCGCAGTGGCCTAGGGTGGGTGGATGCGTGCATGGTGCAACGGCGAGCTGATCGATCCGGAGGCTCCGGCCCTGTCGGTTCTCGATCACGGGGTGACGGTCGGCGACGGGGTGTTCGAGGCGGTCAAGGTCGTCGACAACGTCCCGTTCGCCCTTACCCGGCACCTTCGCAGGATGACGCGGTCGGCCCGCGGGCTCGGTCTGCCCGAGCCCGACCAGGACACCGTTCGGCAGGCCATCAAGGCGACACTTGCCGACCAGGACCTCCAAGCCGGCCTGATCCGCATCACCTACACGGCGGGCATCTCGCCGCTCGGCTCCGGTCGGGCGCCGGCCGGAGCTGCCGGTGCGTCGCCGTCGCTGGTCGTGATCGCCAAGGCGGCAGCGGAGCGCAGCCGCCGTACCTCCGCGGTCACGGTCCCCTGGCCGCGCAACGAGCGCGGTGCGCTCGCCGGTCTGAAGACCACGTCGTACGGCGAGAATGTGGTGGCGCTTGCCTACGCCGAGAAGCGCGACGCGACCGAGGCCATTTTCGCGAACACGGCAAGCGACCTGTGCGAGGGCACCGGAAGCAACGTCTTCTGCGTGTTCGACGAGGTCGTGGTCACTCCGCCGCTCTCCTCCGGCTGCCTCGCCGGCATCACCCGCGAGTTGGTCATCGAGTGGTACGACGTCCATGAGCGGGACATCTCGATGGCCGAGCTGGCGGAGGCTGATGAAGTCTTCCTGACCTCGACAACACGAGACGTCCAGGGGCTGAAACGCCTCGACCGTCGGTCGTGGGGCAAGAAGCAGCCGGTGACGCGGGCAGTAGCCGAGGAGTGGGCGCGCCGAGAGGTGCTCGACGCCGACCCGTGACGTCTCGAGGTCGGCCCCGAAAGGCGGTCAGCCGTTCAGCAGCGCATCGAGCAGCCTGCCGAACGCCACAGCCAGCACCTTGTTGGCGATGAAGACGATCGGACCTCGGGTGAAGCGCAGCCGGGCCTCCTCATGCCAGCGCACCTCGCTGCCTGAGGCGGTCGGGGAGACCGTCACGACGGCCCAGCCGAGCACTGTCCTGCCTTGCTTGACCAGCCGCACCACACCCGGCTCGGTAGCGGACGGTGCCCTTCGGTAGGTGACCGCCATCGGGTCGTCGAACCCGATGGGACCGATCCCGGTTCGCGCGACGAAGGACTCGTCCGGCGAGCCGGGAGCGCCGTGCACCGTGACGGTCGTGAGCGGCGCATGCTCGCCATGCCGCTTCCAGTCGGTGACGCGCCCCCAAGCCTCCTGGGCGCTCAGGGACGTCTCTCGGACGACCTCGAAACCCGCCATCAGGCCTGCTGCAGCAGGTGTTCGGTGCGTTTGCGCTCCCGGTAGGCGGCGACGTGAAGGCGGTTTCCGCAGGTGCTCGCGTCGCAGTAGCGCTTGGAGCGGTTGCGGGACAGGTCCAGCAGTACGGCGCGACACGTCGGCGCCTCGCAGATGCGGAGCCGGCCGATCTCGTCGGCCGCGATAACGTGCGCGAGCGCCATGCCGCCGTCGACGGTGAGGTGCTCCGCGAGGCTCGCACCCGGGGCGAAGTAGTGCATGTGCCAGTCGTGGCCATCGTGGTTGGTCAGGCGCGGTCGCACCCGTGCCTGGGAGAGCAGGTCGTTGACCATGTTGGCTCCGCGCTCCGGCTCGGCAACGCCGAAGAACGCTCCGAAGCCACGGCGGACGCTTCGGACAGCCGCCAGGTCGGCTAGGTCGAGCCCCTCGGAGTGGCTGATGCGGTGCCCCGCCACGAACGTGTGAAGCGCATCGACGTCCGGAAGCCCCTCGGCGTCGTCGTACTCGGGGTCGGTGTTGACGAGGTCGACGATCGTCTGGAGCGACTGCTCCGTGTCATGGCCGAACATCACGGGGTCAAGGGTAGCCGCGGGCCGCGGGACGGGCCGGACGTTTCGGCCACGCCCGGACTCGTGCGCTACCCTGTGCCGACTGCCGCGAGCAGCAGCGGCGGGCGATTGGCGCAGTGGTAGCGCGCTTCGTTCACACCGAAGAGGTCACTGGTTCGAACCCAGTATCGCCCAC
>JBBQKY010000190.1:0-4985 GCA_038327385.1 Propionibacteriales bacterium | reverse complement strand
CCCGCAGCGAAGCGAGGACGAACGACCTTGACGCTGCTCCCGCGCCGGTGCACCCTCAAGGCAGCGGCCGGCCAAACCGGCCAAGTGTTACCGATGTCATGAGACAAATGTGTTACCGATGTCCTGAGACATCACAGGCCGCCCCGGCGACCTGGTCGTCGGATCTCTGGGGGGTGGCCGTCAGGCGGAGGTGGCGTCGACCCGTTTCATCGCGAGGCGGTCCTTCACCGGCCAGCGAACGGCTTCGACCCAGCCGAGCTTCTCCATCACCCAGATGATCCGTGCCGACGTGTCGAGCTGACCCCTGAGGACCCCGTGCCGGGCGCAGGTGGGATCGCTGTGGTGCAGGTTGTGCCAGGACTCACCCATCGACGGGATGGCGAGCCACCACACGTTCCCGGACTTGTCGCGCGACTTGAAGGGGCGCTGGCCGACGGCGTGGCAGATCGAGTTGATCGACCAGGTGACATGGTGCAGCAGCGCAACCCGGACGAGTGACCCCCAGAAGAACGCGGTCAGCGCGCCCTCGAACGACATCGACCACAGCCCGCCGACCACCGCGGGCAGGGTGAGCGAGATCAAGACCAGCCAGGGGAACGAGCGCGAGATGCGCACGATGTCGTCGTCCTTGAGCAGGTCCGGGGCATACTGCTGCTGCGACGTCTGCTCGGTGTCGAACAGCCACCCCATGTGCGCGTGGAAGAGGCCCTTGATGAGCGCCGGCACGGTCTCGCCATAGCGCCACGGGGAGTGCGGGTCGCCGTCGCGATCGGAGAACTTGTGGTGCTTGCGGTGGTCGGCCACCCACCGCACGACCGGACCCTGGATGGCCATCGACCCCGCGATCGCCAAGGCGACCTTCAGCGGCCGCTTCGGCTTGAACGACTTGTGGGTGAAGTAGCGGTGGAACCCCACGGTGACGCCGTGACCGGTGATGGCGTACATGACCATCGTGATCACCACGTCGTGCCAGCCGAGCCAGCCACCCCAGACGATCGGGACCGCGGCCAGCACAGCGAGGAACGGTACGACGATGAAGATGCCGAGGGCGATCTGCTCCTTGCGGGACTGCTTGTCCCCGCCGAGCGTCCCGATGGCGGGGTCGGTCATCTCCTGGCTGCCGGCCGGGCGGGAGGTGGTCTGCGTCATCAGGGGTCCTCACGATTCAAGACGGGAACGTGTGCACAACCTACGGTAACGTAGGTGCCCGTCCGAGCAGAGGTTTGCGAGGAAGCCGTCCCCACCCCGGTGCATGCGTACGGCGTTTCCCAAGCCGCTGCGAGCCGCTATGGCAGACTTGTGCCTCGCAGGGGTGCGCCGGGAACGGATCACCTCCACGCAGTCCCCTGTGGGGTAACCCGGCAGCCCGCGAGCCTTTGAAGCTTGAGGTCCTGGATCGAAGCCAGGCAGGGGAGCGGCTCCGCATCCGCATCCGCCACCCAGCCGAGGAGCGAACGCCACCGTGACGTCGACCCGGCCCGCCGCCGTGATCGTCCTTGCGGCCGGTGGCGGCACCCGGATGAGGTCAGCCACGCCGAAGGTGATGCACCGCATCGGCGGCCGAAGCCTGCTGGGCCATGCCCTCGCCACCGCTCGCCGGCTCGAGCCGGGCCACATCGTGGTCGTCGTACGTCACGAGCGGGATCGGGTCGCCGCGCACGTCGGCGAGATCGACCGCACGGCAACCATCGCCCACCAAGACGAGGTGCCCGGCACCGGGCGTGCCGTGGAGTGTGCACTCGGAGCGCTCCCCGCCGACCTCACCGGCGTGGTTCTCGTCACGATGGGCGACGTCCCGCTGCTCGACAGTGCGACTCTGCAGGATCTGCTGGATCACCACGTAGCGGGCGAGGCGGCGATGACGGTGGCCACCGCGACACTGCCCGACCCGGCCGGCTACGGACGGATCCTGGACGACGAGGCCGGTCGGGTGAGCGGCATCGTGGAGGAGCGCGATGCCACGAGTGAGCAGCGCGCGCTGACCGAGGTCAACGCCGGCATCTACGCGTTCGACGCCGCCGCCCTCCGAAAGGGCCTGAGCCGGGTCGGCACAGACAACGCGCAGCGGGAGAAGTACCTCACAGACACCCTTGCGGTGCTGCGGGACAGCGGCGGCACGGTGCAGGCGTTTCACGTCGAGGACCGCTGGCAGACCGAGGGAGTGAACGACCGCGTGCAGCTGGCCCGCCTCGGCGCCGAGCTGAACCGTCGCGTCGTCGAGCGCTGGATGCGCTCAGGGGTCACGGTCGTCGACCCGGCGACCACCTGGGTCGATCTCGACGCGCGCCTCGGCAGCGACGTCACGATCCATCCGCACACGCAGCTTCTCGGCAGCACGGTCGTCGGCAACGACGTGACGATCGGCCCGGACACGACGCTGACCGACTGCGAGGTCGCCGACGGGGCGGCCGTCGTACGCACCCAAGCGACCGGTGCCCGTATCGGCGAAGGTGCGACGGTCGGACCGTTCAGCTACCTGCGTCCGGGAACGGTGCTCGGGAAGCGGGGCAGGATCGGTGGGTTCGTCGAGACGAAGAACGCGGCCATCGGCGATCGCGCCAAGGTGCCCCACCTCAGCTACGTGGGCGACGCCGATGTCGGCGACGGCACGAACATCGGCGCCGGAACGATCTTCGCCAACTACGACGGTGTCGCGAAGCACCACACCACGGTCGGGGCTGAGTGCCGGACGGGCGCGAACAACACCTTCGTCGCCCCGGTCGTCATCGGTGACGGTGCGGCGACTGGAGCGGGCACCGTCGTACGACGCACTGTGCCGCCCGGATCCCTGGCGGTCTCCGCCGGTCCCCAGCGGCTGATCCTGGACTGGGTACGCCGCCGCCGTGCCGGCAGCGCAGCTGAGCGGACGGCCGACACGGCTGCCGGGAAGGCGCCAGCTGCCGGGACGGCGCCAGCAGAGGAGACGCCGTGAGCGGCCTGAAACGGGCGACCGAGAAGAACCTGATGCTGTTCTCGGGGCGTGCCCACCTGGAGCTGGCCGAAGAGGTGGCGCAGCTTCTCGGGACGACGATCGTTCCGACGACCTACCGGGACTTCGCTAACTCCGAGATCTACGTGCGATACCAGGAGTCGGTGCGGGGGTGCGACGCCTTCGTCCTGCAGAGCCACACCGCACCCATCAACGAGTGGATCATGGAGCACCTACTGATGGTCGACGCGCTCAAACGCGCGTCGGCAAAGCGGATCACCGTGGTCATGCCCTTCTACGGCTACTCGCGCCAGGACAAGAAGCACCTCGGTCGCGAACCCATCTCTGCCCGGCTCATCGCCGATCTGTTCAAGACTGCTGGAGCGGACCGGCTGATCTCGGTCGACCTGCATACCGCTCAGATCCAAGGCTTCTTCGACGGACCGGTCGACCACCTCGCGGCCCTGCCGGTGCTGTGCGACAGCGTCGCGAAGAGCTACGCGCACGAGGACCTGGCGGTGGTGTCGCCGGACGCGGGCCGGATCAAGGTCGCTGAGCAGTGGTCGTCGCGGCTGGGCGGCGTGCCGCTGGTGTTCATTCACAAGACCCGGGACGCCACCCGCCCGAACGAGTCGGTGGCCAACCGCGTCGTCGGCGACGTGGTGGACCGGGTGTGCATCCTTGTAGACGACATGATCGACTCCGGCGGCACCGTCTGCCAGGCGGCGGACGCCCTGATGGCGGGCGGAGCGGCCGGGGTGGTCATCGCCGCTACGCACGCGATTCTCTCCGGCCCGGCGGTAGACCGGCTGAAGAACTCGGTGGCGCGGGAGGTCGTCGTGACGAACACGTTGCCGATCCCTGATGACCGCCGCTTTGACAAGCTCACCGTGCTCTCCATCGCACCGCTCATCAGCCGGGCCATCCGCGAGGTGTTCGAGGACGGGTCTGTGACGAGCCTCTTCGACGGCCACGCCTGACTTGCCCCCGGCGCTGGCGATTTCACCTGGCGCGGGCGGAAGGTTAGGATCGAGCGCTGCGCCGATGTCGACTGTTGGTGCGTCAATCACGTTTTCTGTCAAGGAGCTCCCGTGCCTTCCGAGGTCAAGATCGCTGCCGAGTCCCGAACCGAGTTCGGCAAGGGCGCGTCCCGTCGGACGCGTCGCGCGGGGCGGGTGCCCGCCGTCCTGTACGGGCACGGCACGAACCCTGTCCATGTCACGCTGCCCGGCCACGACCTCATGCTGGCGCTGAAGACGGCGAACGCGTTGCTGTCGATCGAGCTGGACGGGTCGACCCAGCTGGTTCTTCCGAAGCAGGTGCAGCGGGACCCGATCAAGGGCTTCATCGAGCATGCCGACCTGCTGATCGTCCGCCGCGGCGAGAAAGTCACCGTGGACGTGGCGATCGTGCTCATGGGTGACGCTGCGCCCGACACGCTGGTGACCCTGGAGAGTCCCTCCGTGCCGCTCGAGGTCGAAGCCACCCACATCCCAGGCTCTGTCGAAGTCGACATCGCCGGCCTCGTCGCCGGCTCGCAGATCCACGCCCGCGACCTGTCGCTGCCGGACGGCGCGACGCTCAGCGTCGACGAGGACCTGATGGTCGTCAACATCTCCGCTCAGCAGTCACTCGAGGAGCTCGAGGCCGAGCTGGCCGACGCGGAGGCCGACCTCGGCGTGGAGCGCGACGAGCCAGAGACCACAGAGGACGACGATGCCGCCGAGGCAGCCGACGCCGATGGCTCCGGCGAGGCATCCGACAGCTGAGCAGGCACCGTCGTGCTCGGCAGGTTCCGTCGATCACGACCTGAGGCCGCTGTGACGGAGGACGTCTGGGTCATCGCCGGTCTCGGCAACCCGGGGCCTGCCTACGCGTCGACCCGGCACAATGCCGGCTACCTCGTCGTCGACGAGCTCCTTGTCCGGATGGGGACCTCGTTACGCCCGCACAGGTCCGGCCGGGCGCTGGCCGCTGAGGGCAGGCTCCCAGGCCCTGGCGGCCCGCGCGTTGTCCTCGCTCGAGCTCGCGGGCACATGAACGAGTCCGGCGGCCC
>JBBQKY010000189.1:0-4989 GCA_038327385.1 Propionibacteriales bacterium | reverse complement strand
CTCGGTGCCCGGAAGGGACAGGATGGTCGAACGGTAGAACATCGCGCCGCAGTGGAAGGCCAGACCGAGCACTCCGAGGACGGCCAGGACGACATCGACGGGATGGAGCCGGACACTGACTAGACGCCACGGCAGTACCGGAAGCACGAGGCGGGCCAGGCCGATGGCCACCACAAGGACGACCAGAGCCACGACGTAGGAGGTCGACATGAGAGTGAGCGTACTTTGCGCACGCGCACGTCCACATGCCTCCAGATGCCGCCCGAATGGCCTCGTCAGATGTTAGATATCGATCCGTCCGCCGTGTTCTCGGTGCTGGTCGGCTTCTTAGGAAACCCGGCGTGCTCGAGCCAATGGGCGTGCACCCGGACCATCGCGGACAAGTCAGCCCGCATCCAGGAACTTCCTGAGCGGCGGGACCGATACCGGGACGCTTAGCCACCGCTAAAGCGCTTGAAGTCGAGTTCGACGCTCAAGACGATCGTCATCTGACAGTTTGCGGTCGCCCGGATCCGCCGTCGTCCCGCGCCCATGACCGCCGACTACGCGTTGATCGCAGGCTCCGGGAGCGCCTGGGTAGCCGAGCAGCGCGGCTGTCTCGTCGGACTGCTGGTGCTTGAGTGCAGCGGCGCGGGGCTTGAACGAGGTGCGCCTGTACACCAACGCGGCCATGACCGAGAACCTCACTTACTACCCACGCCACGGCTACCGGGAGACGCACCGCGCCACCCAGGACGGGTACCGACGAGTCTTCTTCACCAAAGCTGCTGTGCGTGTAAAGCCGGAGGTGACCGCCGCGGGAACTGCCGCGCCTGGATCCCAGGACGGTAGCGCCGCCCGCTGGCACTAGGTCTTGAGCACTCGACGGGTCAGGTGGACCTGGTGGCGTCGGCGTAGATCACGTCAGTTCGGACAGCTCTGACCCGGTCATGGTCGAGGATGGTCAGGGTGATATCGCGTACGGTGTCTCGCTCGGTCGTATTCAGGGCGTCGTGGGTCGCCCGGTACCCGCTGCCGGTCACGATCGTCCAGAAGTCTCCCGAGTCAGACAGAGCGTGGACGACCGGGGACGGTCTCGACGCGCACGAGGGTGGCCCCTGCCGCCGCGAGCAGGTCAGTCACCGCGGTTGGGTCGGTCAGAGCTTCCCACGGGTTCCAGGCACGCTGTAGGTCCGGCCGGACGGTCGCGACGGCGTCCCAGAAGATGCTGTTCGCGGGTTCGAACAGCCCGGGCCCCCAGGTGGTCACCGCGAGCTGACCGCCTGGTGCGACGAGTCCCCAAAGCCTGCGCAGGGCGGTGGTCATGTCGGGCAGGAAGAAGATCCCGAAGACGATCACCACCGCGTCGTAGCTGGCGGGTGGCTCGTCGAGCTGTTCGATGTCGCCGTGGCGCAGCTCGAGCCAGCTCAGGCCTAGTCGGTCGGCTTTGGCTCGGGCCAGGCCCAGCAACCGGTCGGCCAGGTCCACCCCGACGACGTGTCCCGTCGGGCCTACCCGTCTGGCGGCAGGGATCGCCGACGCCCCGGCACCGGAGCAGACGTCCAGGACCCGGGCTCCTGGCTCGAGGTCGAGCCGGTCCACCGTCGCCGCCCCGAACCGATCCCAGAACCCCAGCGCGGCCTCATCGAACGTGTCCGCAGCGGCGTTATACGTCCGCCGCGCTTTCGCTTTTGCCTCGTCCACACCTACCACCCACCCCAAGCGATCCTCGGCCGCCATTGTCACCCCGTCAGCGATGGGTTGGCGACCCGGACGGTATGTGGTGACGCTGACATCACGCCGCACTTGCCACCGGCGACTGGGACGGCGTCACGACTTGTCCGCCGTGCGTGCCGACCGGCCGTACGGGGACGGTGGAGGATCGGCAGCTGGAGTTAGGCGCGCAGCGAGGCCTCATCCAGCTCGACGCCGATGACCTGAGCAACACGGCCCATGTCGACGTCCCAGGACAGCAGTGCGGCTCCGCGTCGATAGGCAACCGCCACAATCATGCAGTCGACCATCCCACGCGGGGTGACTCCGGCTTGCCGACAACGACGATGGATCCTCGCTGCGGCATCGAAATCAGTGACCGCATCGAAGGGCAGGAACCCGAAGCTCAGCAGCAGGCGTCGCAGATCCTTCTCGCGCGCGTCACTGCGAGCGCCGGCCAGCACCTCCATCAAGACGGGGTCGGTGACCATCAGCGCCCCGTCGGTGGCAATCAGCTCGGCAACGCGTTGGTCTGACGTGCTGCCGGTGGCTCGGTCGTACTCGACCCACGCCGAGGTGTCGGCCAGGATCATGCCGCGCCACGCGGAGAGGCGTCGCCCGGAACTTCATCTATCGCACGGACACCCCGCATCGCCAGTGCTTGCTCACGCGTCAGCGGCGGGCCCGCAAGGTGTCGCAACGCCAGATCGACTGCCTCGGTCTTGGTGTGGACCCCGTAGCGGTCCATGATCGCCCGGACGTAGTCGTCCTCAATCTCGATGTTGGTGCGCACCTTGGACATACACGTATCTTACACCTCACGTGCACAAAGCGTGTACGGGCGCTGTGGGGAGTCAGGTCACTCAGACATTGCCGGGGGCGAAATAGAGTTGTACCCGCGCCAAAGTCGCCCTCTACGCTCTGGATGTGCATCCGTACGCCCCTCTGAACGTCACTGTGACCACCCCGCGGATCGAGCTGCGAGGGGCAACCGATGATCTATTGGAAAAACTGGTGCCCCTCGTCCGAGCGGGCCAGGCCGACGCTGACCCGCCACCCTTCGATGACCCGATGTCCTTGTACGAAAGTGACCCGGACACTCGGGTTCAGAAGTGGCTGCAAGCGATCTGGCGAGGCCGCGGACGCGTCGCCTCTGACTTCTGGCGACTCAACCTGGTGGTTCTCATCGATGGGCAAGCCGTTGGCATGCAGGACATCACCGGTTCCGGCTTCGACACCTACGGCACCGTCACCACCTTCTCCTGGCTGGCCGCCGACTTTCGGGGCGGCGGATTCGGGCGCGAGATGCGGGAGGCGGCACTCCATCTGTCCTTCGACGGGTTCGGCGCCGCCGAAGCCGCCAGTGACGCCTTCCTGGACAACGCCGGGTCGAACCGCGTCTCCGAGACGCTCGGTTATGAACGGAACGGAACGGACTGGGACACCCGGCGTGGAGAGCCCGCGCTAATTCAGCGGTGGCGCATAACCAGAGAGCAATGGCTACCTCGCCGGCGCGACGACGTCGCACTCAGCGGTATCGAGGCCTGTCGACAGACCTTTCAGGCAACGTCCTGAACTACCGCATTCCGGTGTTTCCCTAAGACATCTCTGCAGGTCCGTCTCGCAGCGTCCCGGTAGAGGCGCCCGAGCTGGAGCCGTAGCCGAAAGGCCAGATGAACCGGGGCGAGAAGTAGATGTGCAGCTTGGAGTCACTTCCGTCGCGCAGCCCGTTGGGAGTCACGTCGCAAAGGTGCTAGGACAGCGGCCGGCCGGAGCCGCCTCGCCGATGCAGGACCCACGGCGCGGGCCGTGCCGTCGTGGCGGGAGTCGGGACCGGTGGTCGTCGCAAGCTGTCGTCCGGCAGGTGGCTCGGGAGCTCGACGAGCGGGAGCCGCGGAGTCAGCCGGTAGACGGCGAACTCCTCAGACGCCCAGCGCGCGGGCGCGTTCGCGGCATCGGACAGGTTGAGCCGTAGCTTCGCGAGCTCGGTCGTGGCCGACGTCCAGTCGGCGTCGGCCGGCCCCAGCTGCGCGGTGTCGGCATCGACGGTGATGAGGTGCTGACCGTCGTCCTTGCTGCGGACGAGGACCCGAGTGACCTGCCCCTCGTCAAGACCCGGGTCGGGCTGCTCGCCGGGGCCCGTGAGCAGGTAGATGTGACCGTCGAGCCACGCGTGCCAGCGCGCATGGCTGCGGCCGGCGAGGCACAGCCAGACCAAGGCGCTCTTCTTCAACGCCTCGTCCAGCAGTGCACGCTGTGAGATCTCGTCGTACGCCACGGAGGGCAGCGTCTCACAGGCAGACGGCAGCAGCGAGTATGAGCCGGTGCGCGACGACCAGCGTTCCCCTCATGCCCGCGAGCTCAGCGGCAGCCAGCTGTCGATGTTGGTCGCCGGTGTCGTTGGTGTCTCGCTGTCCGGGCCGCTGATGGCGGCCGCGACGTCGGTGCCGGCGCTGGCGATGTCCTTCTGGCGAAGTGGTCTCGGCGCTCTTGCCGTCGCTCCGAGTGGGCTGACGAGGTACCGCCAAGAGCTCGTCGCACTTCCGCGCCGCGAGCTGGTGCGCAGCTGCTTCGCCGGCGTCATGCTGGCAGCGCACTTCGCCGCCTGGACCGCCTCGCTGAAGCTGACGTCCGTGGCCTCGGCGACGTCGCTGGTGTGCCTCCAGGCGGCCTGGGTCGTGGTCCTCGCCCGGCTGACCGGTACGCCGACCAGCAGGAGGGTGTGGCTCGGGCTGTCCATGGCCCTCGGCGGGGTGCTTGTCGTGTCCGGGGTCGACCTGACGGTGTCCACGCGGGCACTGACCGGCGACGGGCTCGCCTTCGTGGGCGGCGCGTTCGCGGCCCTCTACACGATCGTGGGCGGTCGGGTGCGTCAGGTGGCCAGCACATCGACGTACACCCTCATCTGTTACACCACGAGCGCCGTCACACTGCTCGTCGTGAGCCTCGCCGGCCGGGTGCAGGTCACCGGCTTCCCGCTCAAAGGCTGGCTGTTGATCCTTGCGGTGACTCTCGCCGCCCAGCTGCTCGGGCACTCGGTGTTCAACCATCTGCTGGCGACGGTCAGCCCGACCTTTGTCTCGATGACGCTGCTCCTCGAGGTGCCGGGCGCCGCGCTGCTCGCCGCGGTGCTGCTCGGTCAGGCTCCGCCACTGGCGGTGTACGGCGGCCTGGTGCTCATCTGCGCTGGACTGGCCGTGGTGGTCAGCGCCTCACGCAGTCGCCAGCCGCTGTCCGAGCCGCTGGACTAATCGCAAATCCCCAGGGAGTATGCCCGATCCTGGAAGACCGTCGACC
>JBBQKY010000188.1:0-5002 GCA_038327385.1 Propionibacteriales bacterium | reverse complement strand
CCGACGGCTCTCGACGCGACACCGGCGCTGATGTTCGGCTTCGAGCAGCTCGTTCGCGGTGGCTTGCGCGGAGTGTGGGTCCGCGGCGCCGTGCCCGAAGGTCCGTTCGTGTGGGCGGAGAACCATCACAGCTGGTGGGATGCGTTCGTCGCCAACGTCGTACTGCGGGCCGCGGGCCACGATGCCGCGTTGTTGATGGACGCCGAGAACCTGCAGAAGTTCTCCTTCCTGCGCAAAGCCGGCGCCCTACCCGCCGACCAGCCTCGTGCCGCGCTGTCCGCCTTGCGCGCCGGTCGGACGCTCGTCATCTTCCCCGAGGGTGAGCTGCGGTCTCCTGGTGCCGTTGGGGCAGTGGCACCCGGAGCGGCCTGGCTGGCGCGGCAGGCTGCAGTGCCGCTGGTCTGCGCCGCCACCCGCGTCGTACTGCGCGGGCAGCAGTCTCCCGAGGCGTACGTCGACCTGACGGTGGCCGGTGAGGGCGACCTGAAGCATACGCTGGCCGCTCGAGTTGGCGCCCTCGATGCCGAGCTCGCCGCCAGCGACCCCTCCGTGCCCCTTCCTGGCTTCACGTGCCTCATGACAGGCCGCCCGAGCTGGGACGAGCGCATCAGCAGATGGGCGGCGGCAGCGCGCCGATGACGCTTCTATACCGCTGCGTGGTGGCCTTCTTCGCGGTCAAGCTGGTGAATTTGTCGATCAACCTCGCTGCCTTTCCCGTGCTGAGTCCAGTGCTGAGTCCAGTCCCGGGAACGCCCGGCCCGCAGCCCGGTCCGAGGGTGTCGCTGCTGGTGCCGATGCGCGATGAGCGGAGCCGGCTGGCGCAGACGCTGCCCTCGATCGCTGCCCAGGACGTCGACGAGCTGATCGTCCTCGACGACTGCTCGACAGACGGCAGTGTTGGGCTGGCCGAGACCCTGACAGCTGGACTGCCGCACGCTCGGGTGGTGGCCGGCTCGCCGGCTCCGGCCGGCTGGGTTGGCAAGACGTGGGCGTGCCATCAGCTCAGCCAGCACGCCACCGGGCAGGTGCTGATGTTCTGCGACGCCGACGTGGCTATGGCGCCTGGTGCCGTGCAGGCGGTTCTCGCTCAGATGCAGCAACAGCGGGCCGACCTGCTCTCGGTATTCGCCCGACAGGACACCGGAACCCTGGGTGAGCACCTGCTCGTGCCGCTCATCGACGACGTGCTGCTGTGCTTCCTGGCGTTTCCGCTTCTCGGCATCGACGTACCGTCGGCGGCTACCGCCAGCGGTGCCGTCATGGCGTTCCGGCGGTCGGCGTACGACGCACTGGGCGGCTTCGCCGCGGTCCGGGGCGAGGTCGTCGACGATGTCGCCATGGCCAGGCACGTACGTCGCTCGGGTATGCGACTCGGGCTGGCGCTGGGCGGCAGCGACGTGCGAGTCAGGATGTACACCGGGTACCGAGCGACGGTAGCCGGGCTCGGCCGTGGCCTGCTCCCGGTGACCGGCGGTTCGAGGGTCATGCTCGGCGCGTTCGGTCTGTGGCACGTGGTTGCCTACACCGTGCCGCTCCTGCTCTCTCGACGAAACCCACGCTGGGCGCTGCCGTTGCTCGCGGCCGCGCTCGAACGGCTCCTGGTGGAGGCCAAGACCGACCGGCGCCAGTGGTGGCAAGCCGTTCTCTCCCCGCTCAGCCCGCTCGCCGCCGTACCGGTGTTCGCGCACGCAATGCGCCGTACTCAGGTATGGCGAGGACGGACCTGGTCCCAGTGACTCTTCCGTCGCCTCGATCGCAGCGGGCAGTGGGGCACCTCGGCCGCTGGGGCACCGAGCCACTCGAGCTACTGGACGAGGGCGCGGGCCTCGGCCCGGTGTTCTCGCTGCGGCTGTGGCGTCGTGCGGTTGTCGGGTTCTCTCCTGCGTGGAACCGGCTCGTCCTCGGGGATCTCGCCACCTTCGGAAGTCGCGGCAGCATGAGCGGCCTGACGCCGTACCTCGCCGGTGGGCTGGTCCAGACCGACGCACCCGCCCATCGCGAGCGCCGGCAGACCCTCAACCCCGCTTTCCACCGGACCGCCCTTACCGACCTCGCGCCGCGCATCACCAAGGTCACCAGCGGGAGACTGCCGCTCGGCACCTTCGACGCCGCGGCATGGGCGAGCGACCTGCTGCGCGAGCTGCTGGCGGACCTCTTCTTCGGCGGGGCGTTTCCTCGTGAGCTGCTGCGCAGGTTCCTGACGCCGCTGGACCGGCGGCTGCCGGCGCCATTCCTACGGCGACCGAGGCTGTTCCACACGATGGATGCCGAGCTCACTCGGTCCCTGCGCGAGGCGCGGCCGCACACGCTCGTCGAGGCGTTCACCGAGATCGACGGAGGGGTCGACGAGGCGCGGGTCGCCCTCAGCGCCGCCTACGACACGACTGCGCACACCCTCGCCTGGGTGCTGTGGCACCTTGCCGAGAACGCCGCCTGGGGCCAGCCGGAGCTGCTGCCCGCACTCGTCGACGAGACGCTGCGGCTTTATCCGGCGGGGTGGGTGGGCAGCCGCATCTGCCGCCGGCCGGTGACCCTGGACAACGTCACGGTCCAGCCTGGCACGCTGGTGATGTACAGCCCCTACCTCACGCACCGAGACCCGAAGCTGTGGCCCGAGCCTCTGCGGTTCCGGCCGGAGCGGTTCAGTGAACCGCTCCCGGCGTGGGGGTTCATTCCCTTCGCCGCCGGTGAACGGACCTGCCTCGGGATGCACCTGGCGCGGCTGATCCTCCGCACGGTTGCCGCTGAGCTCGCCAAGGGCGGCCTGCGCAGAGCTGGCGGTTGCCCGGGCCTGCGAGCCGGCATAACGCTGGCGCCGGCCGGACCACTGTTACTGGACCGGTCGCCGCCCTCGCGTCTGTCCGCGCTACCGGAGCCGCGAGGCATGGCAACCGGCGTGGTGGGCTCGTGAGCCACCTGGCATATCTGGCGATCCTGGCGTTCTGCCTGGTCTGCACCGCACCCCTGGCCGTGCTGCTTGGGCATCGGGTATTCGGCGACCTGCGCCGCCTCGGGCTCTGCTTGCTGACGACCTTCGCGGTCTTCACCGGCTGGGACCTCTACGCGATCCATGCGGGTCACTGGTCGTACGACCCCAGTCGCACGACGGGCGTCCTGTTGCCCGGACGGCTGCCGTTGGAGGAAGCGCTGTTCTTCGTCGTGGTGCCGCTGTGCGTCGTACTCACCTTCGAAGCAGTCAACCGGCTGTCGAGGCCGCGCTCGGGTCGTCCACGAGAGCCACAGCGACGATGAGCTACACGGCGCTCACTGGGCTGGCGATTGCCGCCGTTGTCGTGCTGGACACCGTCGTCGGCGGGCGGGTGCTGCGGACCAGGGCCTGCTGGCTCAGCTACGCGATCATCCTGGGGTTCCAGCTGCTGGTGAACGGTGCGCTGACCGGCTTCGACATCGTCCGGTACGACGCCGCAGCCATCACGGGGGTGCGAGTGGCCTACCAGCCCATCGAGGACATCGGGTTCGGGTTCGCCATGACGGTACTGACGCTCACGACGTGGACGCGGCTGCGTCAGCTTCCATCATGGAAGCAGTGCCCCAATCAAGCTGTCAGTGACAAACCGGCCATAGCGACGGAGCGACCAGCGTCGCCGTAGGACGAGGAGGTCGAACAGGTCCGGCGCGCTGTAGAGCCACAAGAGCTCGCCGGCCGCCGCATGGGTCAGGCCGGGGCGCAGATGAGGGGTGAGTGCCTGAATGTTATGTCGCATGCGCTGCAACCGCTGCCGGTCCGTGTCGGCGAGCACTCGTGCCATGTCCGGGTCGGTTGCCGCCGCCGAACGGATGAGCAGCAGGATCGGTGCGACGAGCGGCATCACCTCCGTCGTCAGCTTCCCCCAGTTGCCGATGATGGCGCGGGGGTCGCTCTCGCGACGCTGCATCGCGTCCGAGCGTTCCGGGAACGCAACGGGGCCCGGCCCGAGGAGTCCGCGTTCCCATATCCCAGTGACAAGTCCGGACTTGCCACCGAACGCCTTGTAAATCGTCTCGACGGACACGCCGGCCTCACTCGCAACAGCGGCGACCGTCGTGGTGGCGTACCCGTCTGCCTGGAATCGGCGTTGCGCGACGTCAAGTATCGCGTTGCGGTTGCGGCGTGCCTGCTGTTGCCGACCGGTCGCGTCATAGCGCCTCTTGACATGTTCCACAAATTCACTCCATACTCATGTATCTATTACATGGCACCATATCAAAATTTTGAGCAGGAGGAGCAGACGTGACTGTACCGAGGCCGACAGAAGTGGTCGAGCGCCTGGCCAGGGCCACGAACGAACACGACCTCGACGCCATCGTCAGGTGCTTCGCTGAGGACTACGTCAACGAGACTCCCGCCCATCCACAACGCGGCTTCCGCGGCCGGGAGCAGGTCAGGCGGAACTGGTCGCAGATCTTCGCCGGGATTCCGGACGTCACGGCGCGCATACTCGCGAGCGCTCAGGACGGGGACACGGTGTGGTCTGAGTGGCAGCTGCTGGGCACCCGACGAGACGGAGCACGTCATGAGATGCGAGGAGTGATCATCTTCGAGGTGGCGGAGACGCTGGTGCGCGCGGCCAGGTTCTACGTGGAGCCAGTCGAGCGCGAGTCCGGCAACGCAGACGACGCAGTACGCCGGGTGGCCCCCCTCGGTGCCAGACCTGGCTCGGCGCCATGATCCTGGTCGCCGGCGGCACCGGCGTCCTAGGAAGCCGCATCGTCAGGCTGCTCACCGACCATGGGGAGGCAGTACGGGTGCTGACGCGCGACCACAATCGCGCCCGGCAGCTACCAGCCGGCATCGAGACAGTGGTCGGCGACGTGCGCCGCGGCCCGCTCGACGCAGCCGTGCAAGGCTGCGACTGTGTCGTCTCGGCGGTGCACGGATTCGCTGGGCCAAGCCGAACAAGCCCGGCTGCCGTTGACCGTGACGGGAACCGCAACCTGATCGCAGCGGCCACCACAGCCGGGGTGAACCGTTTCGTGCTGGTATCTGTTCTCGGCGCGGCTC
>JBBQKY010000187.1:0-5090 GCA_038327385.1 Propionibacteriales bacterium | reverse complement strand
CTCAGCAGAGGCTGACTCCACCCGTGAGTCCCGCCGGCAGGGCTTACACCTCCGACATCGAGCTACCCGGTCCGTGGCGGCACCGCTACATCTCCGCCAACGGCGCGCGCTTCCACATCTGCACGGCATCACCGCCACCGGACGAAGACAGCCCCTCCGCGCCTCTTGTCGTGCTGCTCCACGGTTTCCCGGAGTTCTGGTGGGCATGGCGGCACCAGCTCCCGGTGCTGGCCGAGGCGGGCTACCGAGCAGTCGCCATGGACCTCCGCGGCTACGGGGCCAGTGACAAGACTCCGCGCGGCTACGACCCGCGGACGCTGGCGGCTGATGTGGTCGGCGTGATCCGGGGCCTCGGGTCGCGCACGGCAGTCGTCGTCGGGCACGGTTGGGGCGGGTACGTCGCCTGGACTGTCGCCACGGAGCATCCCGCGAGTGTGAGCGCCCTGTGCGTGAGCGCCGCACCCCATCCGCTGGCTCTGACCGGGAGATGGGGCAGGTGGCTGCTGCCCACCAAGCCGGTGCGGCACCTGCTCGCCATGCAGGTCCCCTGGCTGCCCGAGCGGCGGATCGCCAGGGGCCGGTACGTCGCACAGCACCTCGCGGCCTGGTCGGCCCCTGGCAGCGCCTTCCCGTCGCCCGGGGAAGCGGATCGCTACCGGGCAGCCTTCGCGTTGTGGCCGTCCCCGCACTGCGCCCTGGAGTACCACCGCTGGTTGTTCCGCTCGCGGCTGCGGGCCGACGGGAGGGTGTTCGGGCGGCTGATGCGGCGGAAGGTCGGCGTACCCGTCCTTCAGATCCGTGGCGCGGAAGACCCGGCTGAGCCGGCCGGTGGCGCCGACTCCTCGGCCCGCTACGTCGACGGGCCGTTCACGCAGGACGTCATCTCCGGCGCCGGCCACTTCCCGCACGAGGAGAAGCCTGCCGAGTTCAACCGGCTGCTGCTGAGCTGGCTCTCAGTCAGCGCAGGCTCCGGTGCTGACCCCGCGCTGTGACACCGCTCCGGCGTGGGCAGCGGCGGACACCTGGGCGCCGGTCAAGGTGTATCCGGTGTGCGAGTCCACCAACGACGCGGCGAACACGACACCGAGGACGGCCCCACCGGGTGACACCAGCGGCCCTCCCGAGTTCCCTTCCCGCACGAGGGAGTAGACGGCGTAGGTGTCCCGGATGACGGTGCCGTCGCCGTAGATGTCGGGGCTGCTCAGCCGTTGCTCGCTGCGCACGCGGGCCGGCTGCGCGTCGAACGGTCCGTCCTCGGGATACCCCAGCACCGCGGCCGGGCTGCCCGACGGCGCTGACCTGGTGGCGAAGTCGAGTGCGGGAGCCTCGAGGTCAGGCACCGCCAGCACCGCCACGTCGGTGTCCGGGTCGTAGTACACGACGGTCGCAGCATGGTCGGTGTCGTCCAGCCTGACCAAGGGGTGCTCGACGCCGGCAACGACGTGCGCGTTGGTCATGACCCGGTGCGGGGCGTAGACGAACCCGCTGCCCTCCAACGTCTTGCTGCACCCCTGGGCGTCACCGAGGACCTTGACGACGCTGCGCGCCGCGCCCCGGACCCCGTCACTCGCCAGGGTGCGGCGGGCAGGTGGGCGGACCGAGTGGATCTGCTCGAGCTGGAACGGCTCGAGATACCGGGGGAAGTCGCTGGAGCCGACGACGGCGTCGAAGGCCGACAGCAGCCGGTTGGACGCGCTCGGCATCACCTGGTCGACGGCGCCGAGCACCGTTGACTCACGCACTTCCGTGTTGATGCCGTTGAGCGGCGCCCCACTCGCGGCGGCGCCCAGCACCCAGGCGATCACCAGCATCGCCGAGACGCTGAGCGCCGCCCCTGTTAACGCATCGAAGACCCGCGCGGGCCGCCAGACGAGTCGGCGCCGCACCATCTGCCCGATGGCAGCGCCGAGCGCCTGGCCCGTGAATGCGAGTGCCAGCACGATGACCAGCGCGGTGACCGAGACACGCAGGCTCTCGGGGAAGCCGCCCAACAGCCGCGGGGACAGCTCGATTCCGGCGACCCCGCCGCCGATGAGTCCCACGGTCGCGCACGACCCGACGAGAAACCCCTGCTGGTAACCGGTCACGGCGTAGACGACGGCACAGACCAGCAGGATCGCGTCGAGCGCGTTCATGGCCGGCCGGCGATCGCGGTTCCCGTCGCACGTCTGCGTAGGTCCTGCAGGGAGCCGGCGAGCGTCTGCTCGGGAAGGCTGATGCGGCGCTGCCGGTCCCACTCGCGCTCCCACCCCAGGAGGTCGAACAGCCTGGAGAGCACTCCCGCGGTGAACCCCCAGACCAGGACGTCGTCGACCAGGAACGCCGGCCCTACGTACCCGGAAGGATGCCTGACCTGACCGCGGTTCGCCGGGTCCAGGAGGTCGCTGACAGCGACGAGGTGCACAGACGCCGTCTCGGCCGGGTCGACCGCGTGTACGGCGACCGGCCGCCGCCACCATCCGACGACCGGCGTCACCAGGAAGTCGGTAGCGGGCAGCCATAGCGCTGGAAGCACCCCGACCACGTCGACACCGGACCTGTCGAGGCCGGTCTCCTCCTCGGCCTCGCGCAGCGCCGTCGCCACCGGGTCGGCGTCGCCGGCGTCCTGGCTCCCGCCCGGGAACGCCACCTGACCGGGGTGGTCTCGCATGTTGCTGGCGCGTTGCAGCAGCAGGACCTCCGCGCCGCTTGGTCCCTCACCGAGAAGGATCAGCACCGAGGCGGCGCGCGGCGTCGCGTCCCTTGGCGGCTCGAACGCGCTCAGCTGCCGCCGGGTCAGGCGCGGGACGGCGGCGGCGACCTCCGCCAGCCAGACCGGCGTCTGCTGGTCGCTCACTTTGCCGCTTCCGCCGGAACGGCGACGCCCAGATGCTGGCGTACGAGGCTGCGGAGCTCTGCGGCCGACTTGATCGCCCCGATCTGTGTGTACGTGATGCGCCCCGTGCTGTCGATGAGCAGCGTCGTCGGAAGGGCGGCGATGTGCAGGTCGGCCTTCGTCGCCGCGTCCGGGTCGGCAACCTGCGGATACGTGAGCCCGTATTCCTTGGCGAACTCCAGCGCGTAGGCCGGTATCGGGTCGAAGAAGTCGACGCCCATCACGTGGACCCTGTCACCGGCCGACGCCCACAGCCCCTGGAGCAGCGGCGACTCCTCGCGGCAGGAGCCGCACGTCTGCGCCCAGAAGTTGAGCACCAGTGGGCCGCGCAGCCCGGCCAGCTGCACGTCGCGGCCTCCGCCGAGACACGGCAGCGTGATGGATGGCAGGCCGGCTTGCTGGTCGTTGGCGGCCGCAGCGCCGGCGACAGCATGCGTCGACGGACAGGCCGCGATGCCGGCCGCTGCCTTCAGCGCCCTGAGCTGTGGTGTGTCGACCTTCACCGCCGAGTGTGTGGGGTTGAACGTGTAGGTCACGTCACGTGGGCCGCTCGCGCCGCAGGCTGCCAAGGTGAGCAGGAGGCTCAGGCCGGCAGCGAGCTTCCGCCCCGTCACGCCCGGCCGCCCTGGCGCAGCAGCTTCGCCGCGGTCGCGCGATCTGTCGGCCCCACGCCGTACGACGGGCACCAACGCCCGACGGGGCAGACCCCGCAGGCCGGTCTACGGGCGTGGCAGCACCGCCTTCCGTGCCATATCAGGTGGTGGCTGAGCATTGTCCAGTCCCGCTTGGGGAACAGCGAGCCGACCTCGTGCTCGACCTTCACCGGGTCGGTCTCGCTGGTCCAGCCGAAGCGGCGCGCCAGCCTGCCGAAGTGTGTGTCCACGGTGATGCCGGGAACTCCCAAAGCGTTGCCCAGCACGACGTTGGCGGTCTTGCGACCGACGCCGGGAAGCGTCACCAGATCCGCGAGCCTGCCCGGCACCTGACCGTCGTACCGCTCGAGCACCGCCGCGGCCAGCTTCAGCAGGGACTCCGTCTTCGCGCGGAAGAAGCCGGTCGAGGCGATGATCTGCTCCACCTGCGCACGGTCGGCGCTGGCGAGCTCCGCGGGACCCGGGTAGCGGGCGAACAGGATCGGCGTGACCACATTGACCCGCTTATCGGTCGTCTGAGCCGACAGCACGGTGGCGACGAGCAGCTGCCACGGCGAGTCGAAGTCGAGCTCCGAGGCGGCTTCGGGATACGTGCCGGCCAGGATCCGGTCGATCCGGCGGGCCCGTCGTACCAGCGCCGTGCGGGTCGTCGCCGGCTCGAGCGCCGCGGACGCAGCAGGTTCAGCGGGCATGCCGTTAGCGTACGACGGGCGCGCGCGCCTACTTCGGAACGATGTGGGGCTCATTTGCCGGCGGGAGCCCCCAGGTCGTTCCTTACTACCGGTCGCGGGCGGCGTTCGTGACTTCGGCAGCCGCATGCGCGAGACTGAACGCCTCGTCATACGGCGGGTGGCTTCGAGAGGGGAAGACCTGTGGAGGGCGACGGACTGCGGAGCGCGGTCTTGTTTCGCGGTCTTGACGACGAGGCGGCACAAGCGCTCAGCGACTCTCTCAGCGAGACCCGGATCAGCCGAGGGGATGTGCTGTTCAGTGAGGGCGACGCCGGTGACCGGCTGTACCTCGTCGTCGAGGGCAAGGTGAAGCTGGGCCGCAGGTCGACCGACGGCCGGGAGAATCTGCTGGCGATCCTCGGCCCCGGTCAGATGTTCGGCGAGCTGTCCCTGTTCGACCCCGGACCACGCTCGGCCACCGTGACCGCGGTTACCGACTGCACGATGAAGAGCCTCAGCCACGACGAGCTCGGCAAGTGGCTCGACGGCCGGCCCGAGGTGGCGCGAGGACTGCTGTCCCAGCTGGCTGCCCGCCTCCGCCGGGCCAACGACGTGGTCGCCGACCTGGTGTTCTCCGACGTGCCGGGCCGGGTCGCCAAGGCCTTGCTCGACCTGTCGTCGCGCTTCGGGCGGATCGCCGACGACGGCGTGCATGTGAGCCACGACCTCACCCAGGAGGAGCTGGCGCAGCTCGTCGGGGCGTCGCGGGAGACCGTCAACAAGGCCCTTGCCGATTTCGCGTCACGGGGATGGCTGCGGCTGGAGGCGCGCTCCGTCGTCATCATGGACGTCGAGCGCCTCGAGCGTCGCGCCCGCTGAGCCGCGCGACGC
>JBBQKY010000186.1:0-5107 GCA_038327385.1 Propionibacteriales bacterium | reverse complement strand
TGCCGGCGGAACTGCCGGTCATCTAGACGTTGACGAGCTCGAGCGTGTCCTCGAACTCACGGCCGAACCCCAGCCGATGCGCGATGTCGCTGAGCACCTCGTCGGGGTAGAGGTCGGCGTCGTCACACAGTGCGCCGAGCTCCATGGCCGGCAGACCGAGGTCGGCAACCACCGCCAGGTCGCCAGCGGGCTGGATCTGGTCGTCATCGTCGTCGGGATGCGGGAGCTGGAGGTGGTCCACCACCGCGAGCGCGAGCGGCGACTCGGTCGCGGCCCCGACGTCGGACAGCAGCATGCGCACGGAGGCTCCGCTCACCCGCACCAGCAGGAAGAAGTCCTCGTCGACGCTGACCATGCCGAGGGTCCCCGACTCCGCGGGGAGCTGGGCCAAGGCCTTGAGCAGCAGCGGGAGCTCAGTCGCGGCCCGGGGCGGAAGCGCCGAAACCTGCCAGGACCCCTCCTCGCGGTAGGCGGCAAACGCGAAGTCGATCGCGTCTGCTGACTCGGAGTCCATCGCGCTCATGCCCTGATGGTGACAGATCAGAGCGAGCGCGGCCACATCTAAGATTCGGGGCATCCGGTTGCCCGAGCGGTCGGGGCAGGCAGCGGGCTCGCCTATCCTGCAGGCCAGGCCGGACATGAACGGCCAACACGCAACCAGGCCGATGAGATGAAGAGGGGCGCCATGCGAGACGCCACGCGCGTCGTCAGAGCGGTCTTCGGCGACCCGCAGCCCGGGACTCCGCTGCTCCCGAGCCCGGTGTTCGCCAGCACCTACAAGCATGCCGGCGACCCGGCGGGGGCGCCCTTCACCTACGGGCGGACCACGAACCCGACCTGGTCGGCTTACGAGAGCGCACTGGCGGAGCTGGAGGGCGGCCCCTGCCTGGTCTTCGCCTCCGGGATGGCTGCGGTCGCCGCCGTCCTGTGCTCCGCGGTTCGACCAGGCGACGTGGTCGTCCTGCCATCGGACGGCTACTACGGCGCACGCACGCTCTGCGAGGAGTACCTGCAACAGATGGGCGTGCAGATCCGGCTCGTGCCGACGGCCGAAGAAGACGTGTCGGAGGCACTGCAAGGCGCCAGCCTGCTGCTTCTGGAGTCGCCGGCCAACCCCAGCATGGATGTCTGCGACATCCGGACGCTCTGCCGTGCAGCGCACGCGGCCGGCGCGCGGGTGGCGGTCGACAACAGCACAGCGACGGTGCTGGGCCAGCAGCCGCTCGCGCTGGGCGCTGACTACTCGCTCGGCAGCGACACCAAGGCGCTGACCGGACACTCCGACCTGCTGCTCGGGCACGTCGCCGTACGTGATGAGGCGCTGCTGCCGGCGCTGGCCGGCTGGCGCAGCCAGATCGGTGCGGTCGCGGGACCGATGGAGACCTGGCTGGCGCACCGCTCGCTGGCCACCCTCGACGTGCGCCTGCGGCGACAGTGCAGTACCGCGTTGGCGGTCGCGTCGGCGCTGCAGGACCATCCAGCCGTCCGCGGCTGCCGCTACCCCGGTCTACCGGGCGATCCCGCCCACGGGGTGGCTGCTCAGCAGATGTCCCTGTTCGGGCCGATCGTCGGCTTCACCCTGGCCGGTCAGGCCGAGGCGGAGCGGTGGCTGTTCGACGTCCGCCTTGTCATCCCCGCCACGAGTTTCGGCGGGGTGCACACCACTGCGGAGCGTCGAGCCCGTTGGGGCAGCGACGACGTACCGCCTGGCTTCATTCGCCTCAGCCTGGGGCTCGAGGACCCGGACGACCTCGTCGAGGACATCCTGCAAGCCCTCCCCTGACCATCCTGGGGTTCCGCCCAACCATCCGAGAGTTCCCGCCCAACCATCCGAGAGTTCCCGCCCAACCAGTCTCGGATCGTCGGTCCGGAAGTCTCGGATCGTCGGTCCGGAAGTCTCGGATGGTCGGTTACTGGGCTTTGACGGCGGCGAGCAGCTTGCTCATGGTGTCCTTGGCGTCGCCGAACAGCAGCGTCGTCTTGGGGTCGAAGAGCAGCTCGTTCTCGATGCCGGCGAAACCGGGCCGCATCGAGCGCTTCATGAAGACGACCTGCTGCGCCTCGGACGCGTTGAGGATCGGCATGCCGTAGATCGGCGCACCCGGTGTCGTCTTCGCGGCCGGGTTGACGACGTCGTTGGCGCCGACCACGAGCACCACGTCGGCCTGCTTGAACTCCCCGTTGATCTGGTCCATCTCCTTGAGCTGCTCGTACGGCACTTGCGCCTCGGCGAGCAGCACGTTCATGTGACCCGGCATCCGCCCCGCCACCGGGTGGATCGCGTAGTCCACCTCGATCCCTTTGGCGCCCAGGACGTCGACCAGCTCACGCAGGCTGTGCTGTGCCTGCGCCACCGCGAGCCCATACCCGGGTACGACTATCACCCGGTGCGCGTACGCCAGCAGGATGGCGACGTCTTCGGGGGTCGCGGCGCGGACCGGGCGGTCGGACACCTCGCCGCCCCCAAGCGTCGAGCCGCCCTTGAGCGCCCCGAAGAGGATGTTGCCCAGCGACCGCCCCATCGCGGACGCCATCATCCTCGTGAGGAACGTGCCGGACGCACCGACCAGCGTGCCGCCGACCAGCAGCACGATGTTGCCGAGGACATATCCCTCGGCCGCCACGCTGAGGCCGGTGAACGCGTTGAGCAGGGAGATCACGATCGGCACATCGGCGCCCCCGACCGGCAGCACCAGCAGCAGCCCGAGCACCAGACCCACGAGCGCCAGCACCGCGCCGACCCACACGGCAGGGTGGACCACCAGCACGACGCCGAGCGCGACACCGGCCAACAGCGAGCCGCCGAAGGCCACCGGGAGGCCGGGGAACGTCACCGGCCGGGTCGTTATCAGCTCTTGCAGCTTCGCGAAGGTGACCATCGATCCGGCGAAGCTGACCGCACCGATCAGGATCGTGAAAGCCGTCGCCACGAGGTCGAACGTGGCGATGCCAGAGGCGCCGACAGCCTGCACCTGCTGGTGGAGCTCCAACAGGGCGACGAGCGCAGCAGCCCCACCTCCCACGCCGTTGAAGAGCGCCACCAGCTGCGGCATCTGGGTCATCTGGACGCGTCGCGCGCCGACCACGCCCAGCACCGACCCGACGACGATCGCGCCAAGGATCAATGGCACGTGCTTCAGGTCCTCGGCGAAGAACACCACCACGCAGGCAAGCAGCGCACCGGCCGCGCCGACCAGGTTCCCGTTGCGGGCTCTTCGCGGCGACGACAGACCCTTCAGCGCGAGGATGAAGCACACCGCGGCCGCGAGATACGCGACCTGCGCCCATGTCGGCGTCACTGTGGCGGACCCTGACGCCGACGGCCGCTGAACATCAGCAGCATCCGGTCGGTCACCACGAAGCCGCCGACCAGGTTGAGTGTCGCCAAGACGATGGCGATCAGGCCTACGACGAGGACGACTCCGGAGTCACTGGTCCCGGTGACCAGGATCGCGCCGAGCAGGATGATGCCGTGGATGGCGTTGGCGCCGGACATCAGCGGCGTGTGCAGCGTCGAAGACACCTTCGAGATCACCTCGATGCCGACGAAGACCGCCAGCACGAAGATCGTCAGCCACCCGATCGCCTCACTCATGGTTGCGCCGTCCTCGTCGTGTGGTTCGTCACTCGCCCTCCAGCTGCTCTCGCGTCGCCGCATGGGTGACCTCGCCGGCATGGGTCACGCACATCGACGACACGATCTCGTCGTCGAAGTCGGGAGCGAACCCGTCGTCGCCGGTCATCAAGGTGAGCACGTTGACGATGTTCTGGGCGTAGAGCCGGCTCGCCGGGCCGGGCATCTGGCTGGGCACGTTCGACCCACCCCACACCTGTGCCCGCCCGATCTGGACCACCCTCCCGGGCACCGACCCCTCGACGTTGCCGCCACTGTCCGCCGGCAGGTCAATGACCACCGAGCCCGCCTTCATCTGCTCGACCATCTCGGCGGTGACCAGCATCGGCGCCTGCCGGCCGGGCACCGCGGCAGTCGTGATCAACGCGTCGGCGGCGGCGATGTGCGGCGCCAGCAGCTCCCGTTGCCGGGCCGCGCGGTCCTCGGTCATCTCCCGGGCGTACCCGCCGGAGCCCTCGAGCGACTCGAGGTCGAGCTCGATGGCGGTGGCGCCCACCGAGCGAATCTCGTCGGCGGCGGCCGCGCGCACGTCGTAAGCCTTGACGATCGCACCGAGCCGGCGGCAGGTGGCGATCGCCTGCAGCCCGGCAACACCGGCGCCGAGTACGACGACCTGCGCGGGGGAGACGGTGCCGGCGGCCGTCATGTTAAGCGGGAAGAACCGCCGGAGCCGCCCGGCCGCCACGATCGCGCAGCGGTACCCCGACACGAGCGACTGTGAGCTGAGCGCATCCATCGACTGCGCCCGCGAGATCCGCGGGACCAGCTCCATTGCGAACGACGTGAGCAGCAGGTCGCGCCGCTCCGTGATCAGGTCGAGCGACTGGGCCGGCGGGAGGAAGGAGATCGTCGCGACCCGCTCGCGGAGGCGCCGCGCCTGTCGGCTATCGAGCGGTTGGACCGACAGCACCACGTCGGCATGCGCCAGCGCGTCCCCCGACGCGGTGGCGCCCGCAGCGACGTACTCGTCGTCGGCGTATTGCGCGGCGTGCCCGGCTCCGGGCTCGACAGTGACGTCGTACCCCAGGCCGGTCAGCTTGGCGACGAGCTCAGGGACCATCGCGACCCGAGCCTCGCCCTCCCGGGTCTCATGCGCAACGGCAACCAGCACCCCCTGAACCTATGGCAAAGCGCAGGGCGTTGGGCAGCAGCCTCGCGGTGCTGGACACCGAACAACGCAGATGAGGACTTTGCGGCCACCGATCGGCGGCGTGGACCACCACAGCTCCCATATGCGCAGTCCGGGGTGCGCTGCACCATCTTCGGATCAGCCGGGTCAACGGCTCAGCTGTGCGAGCGGGCCAGGATGGGGCACAGGTTCTGCGCAGTGCCGTCAGGCCCGAGCTTCACCGTCTCGGTGCCGTCAACGTTCTCGACGAGGGCGGTTCCTTGTCCGCCGAAGTAGTAGACGCCGGTCTCGAGGTTGCTGCCAGGTGACACCGTGGCGCCGAAGTGACCGCTGATGATCTTGAT
>JBBQKY010000185.1:0-5121 GCA_038327385.1 Propionibacteriales bacterium | reverse complement strand
CAGCGTCACCGACGAGGACGGGCAGCCGTCGCAGCTGCCGAGCAGCCGCAGGCGCACCACCCCGGCATCGGTGACATCCAGGAGCTCGACATCACCGCCATGGGTCCCGAGGTACGGGCGAACTCCCTCCAGGGCCATCTCGACGCGGGTCGCGACGTCGAAGGGGTGCAGGCCGTGCACGACCAGAAGGTTCGACACCAGCTCGTCACCCGCCAGCGCCGCAAGCGTCTCGTCGTCGAGGCGATCGAGGTCGTACAACACCTCGAGGATCCGCTCGAGACCTGCGCCGTAGAGGTCCGCGACAAGACGTACCAGCTCCTCGGCCCGCTCGCGCGCCACTGCGCCCCCCGAGGCGCTGGCGTCCAGAAGAGCCTCGATGCGTGGGCCCGCGATCTTCCAGTCGGCGGCCTCTCGCTCGTTCGGAGCAGACCCCATCAGCGGCTACTCGCCGGTGACGGACTGGGTGGGTGAGTGCACCAGGTCGAGCTTCTTGCCGTCACCGAGGTACATGTGCACACCGCAGGGCAGGCAGGGGTCGAAGCTGCGGACTGTGCGCATGATGTCGATGCCCTTGAAGTGCTCGCGATCGTTTTCCTCGAAGATCGGCTGGCCCTGTATCGCGTCCTCGTACGGGCCGGGGGTGCCGTAGGAGTCGCGCGGGCTGGCGTTCCACGGCGTCGGCGGGTAGGGGTGGTAGTTGGCGATCTTGCCGTCCTTGATCACCATGTGGTGCGACAAGACTCCGCGCACTGCCTCGGTGAAGCCACAGCCGACGCCCTCTTCGGGCACCTCGAACGGCTCCCAGGTCTTGGTGTGCCCCGCGCGGATCTCCACAAGTGCCTTCTCCGCGAAGTGCAGCGCTGCCGCTGCGGCGTACGCCTGGAAGTACGTGCGTGCGCGGTTGCGCTCGATGGTGTTGCTCCACTGCGGGATCTTCCACTCCAGCTCGACCGCACCTTTGAGCGCCGTCTTCGGGAGGTTGATCTTGACGCTGCTGCCGGTCGACTGCACGTACCCGATGTCGACGAGGCCGGCCAGCGCAGTCGACCACAGTCGCGCCAACGGCCCGCCGCCAGTGTCAAGAGCCAGGTTGTCCTTGCCGTCGAACCAGCGCGGCGACATGACCCAGCTGTACTTGTCCTCGAAGTCGCGCTTCTGCGGCCGGGGGTTTGTCGACTGGTTCCAGGGGTGGCGTCGGTCGACCGGGTTGCCCAGCGGGTCGTTCTTGACGAACATCTCCTGGTCCTCCCAGTCGTCGTAGAAGGACGACCCGAGCATGATCCGGATGCCGAGGTTGATGTCGACCAGGTCAGTCGTGACCAGCTTGCCGTCCACGACGACACCGGGAGTCACGAACATCTTGCGGCCCCAGTCGGTCATGTCCTTGTACTCGAAGTTGCAGAACTCCGGGTCCTGGAACGAACCCCAGCAGCCGAGCAACGTGCGGCGCAGACCGGACTGCTCGTAGCCCGGCAGCGCCTGGTACATGAAGTCGAAAAGGTCGTCGTGCATCGGCACGACCTTCTTGCAGTGCTCGATGTAGCGCATCAGTCGGATCATGTAGTCGGTCATCAGCTGAATCGTGGCAACGGTGCCGACTCCGCCCGGGTAGAGCGTGGAGGGGTGCACATGGCGGCCCTCCATCAGGCAGAACATCTCGCGGGTGTACCGGCTGACCTGGAGGGCTTCGCGGTAGAACTCGCCGGTGAACGGGTTGAGCGACCGCATGATGTCGCCGATCGTGCGGTAGCCGTGCTCGCTCGCGTGCGGCGCCTCTGTCGAGTTCGCCATCTCCAGCACGCCGGGGTTGGTCTCCGCGATCATCTTCTCGCAGTAGTCCACCCCGACGAGGTTCTCCTGGAAGATGTTGTGGTCGAACATGTACTCGGCGGCCTCACCGAGGTTGACGATCCACTCCGCGAGATGCGGCGGCTTCACGCCGTACGCCATGTTCTGCGCATAACAGGAACAGGTGGCGTGGTTGTCACCACAGATCCCGCAGATCCGGCTGGTGATGAAGTGCGCGTCGCGCGGGTCCTTGCCTTTCATGAAGATCGAGTAGCCGCGGAAGATCGAGGATGTGCTGTGGCACTCCACGACCTCCTTCTGCTTGAAGTCGATCTTGGTGTAGATGCCCAGGCTTCCGACGATGCGCGTGATCGGGTCCCACGCCATCTCGACGAGGCCGTTGCTGTCTTCGCCCTTGTGGGTCGGGTTAGGAATTGTCGACGTCATCGTGCACCCTTCGGCTCGTGCTGAGAAGGTGCTGCCCACCAAGCGGCGCGAGCGACACCATGAACAATGCGACTCACCAGGTGCGAGTTGCGCCGGTCGTGAGCTTGCGTCCCTTGACGCGCCACTTCGGTTCCTTGTCGACGGTCCTCGTGGTGACCGTCCGCAACCGGCGGATCGCCGCTCCGTAGGCGCCCACCGCGGTTGTGGAGAGCTTGCCGCCAGGCGGCTCGTCCATGAACGGCATGAACTTGTCGGGGAAGCCCGGCATCGTGCATCCGATACAGATGCCGCCCACGTTGGGACAGCCACCCATCCCGTTCATCCAGCCGCGCTTCGGCACGTTGCACTTCACGACCGGGCCCCAGCATCCGAGCTTGACGATGCACTTCGGGGAGCCATACTCCGTGGCGAAGTCGCCCTGCTCGTAGTAGCCCGCCCGGTCACAGCCTTCGTGCACGGTCTGGCCGAAGAGCCAGGTTGGCCGCAGTGCCTCGTCGAGGGGGATCATCGGCGCCTGGTCCGTCGCCATGTACAGCAGGTAGGTGAGCGTCTCCGACAGGTTGTCTGGCTGGATCGGGCACCCGGGGACACACACGATCGGGATGCCAGCCTTGGACTTCCAGTCCCAGCCGAGATAATCGGGAACGCCCATGGCCCCCGTCGGGTTGCCGGCCATGGCATGGATGCCGCCGTACGTCGCACAGGTGCCGACGGCGACGACCGCGGTCGCCTTGGGAGTCAGCCTGTCCAGCCACTCGCTGGTCGTCATGGGCTGACCGGTTGCCGGGTTGTTCCCGAAGCCGCACCAGTAGCCCTCGTCCTTGATCGCCTCGTTGGGGATCGACCCCTCGACGACGAGCACGAACGGCTCCAGCTCGCCGCGGTCGGCCTTGAAGAACCACTCGAGGAAGTCGTCGGCACCGCCGTTCGGACCACACTCGAAGTCGATGAGCGGCCAGTGCACCGCGACCTGCGGCAGCCCCGGGAGCGCGCCGAGCGCGATCTCCTCGATGCTGGGTTGGGTGGCCGCGGTGAGGGCGACGGAGTCGCCGTCGCAGCTGAGTCCCGCATTGATCCACAACACGTGGATGAGGGTCTGTTCCGCCTTCAGGGCTTCGGCTGTCTGCATGGTCGACCGTCCTTCGGAGCACCCGTTCCGACGCCACCGGGGCCGACCACCGACCCGCTTCTGTGACGTAGGTCTCCTGTATACGCGAAGCGCGACTGGCTGTAAAGGAGGACTTGCCGGCCCTCAGTCGCTTCTCATCCGAAGCCAGTCGTACCAGTCAGAGAGATGGTCGCCGTTCTTGGCTGATACGACGAATCCGGGGATCCGCGGCCGGATGCGGCGGGCGTTTGCCATACACGCGGAGACGTCGAAGTCGACGTACGGCAGCAGGTCGGACTTGTTGATCACCACCAGGTCGGCCGCCGCGAACATGTGGGGATACTTCAGCGGCTTGTCGTCGCCTTCGGTGACCGAGATGACGACGACTCTTGCCGTCTCGCCCAGGTCGAAGAGGGCTGGGCACACCAGGTTGCCGACGTTCTCGATGAAGAGCAGGGCTCCCGGCGCGGGCGCCAGCCCGTCCAGCCCTCGCCGCAGCATCTCGGCGTCGAGGTGGCAGCCGGCTCCGGTGTTGATCTGCACGACCGGCGCACCGGCGGCCCGGATGCGCTCGGCATCGAGCAGTGTCTCCTGGTCCCCCTCGATGACGGCGATCGGTGGAGCATCGTCGTACCGCGACATCTCGGTGATCGTGCGCGCGAGCAAGGTGGTCTTGCCGGAACCGGGAGAGCTCATCAGGTTGATGGCGACGATCCGGCGAGCGGCCAGCCAGTCGCGGTTGCGCCCCGCCGAGGCGTCGTTCTTCGCAAGGATCTGCTGCTCCAGGACCACGGTCTCAGTGCCGGCGTGCGCCGGCTCATGCGAGTGCGCTTCGCCATGGGGGTGCGGGTGGGAGTGCGGATAAGGATGAGTGCGGGCTGCCCCGACGAGGGGGAGCGTCGTCACCCGGGTGCCGGCCTCATCACCGCATCCGCAGGTCGAGCACATCTCAGGCCACTTCCACGGAGCACACCTGGAGCTCGCGGCCGGCCAGGATGTCGACGTCCGCGCTGCCGCACGGACAGAGCAGGATGAGGTCGGGGAGATGGAAGTCGTCGCCGCAGCGGCGGCAGTGCGCCTCACCCGCCGGCTGCTCCATCACCAGCTCGGCGCCTTCGAGCGGTGAGCCGGCAATGACCAGGTCGAAGCAGAAGCGCAGGGCATCGGGGACCACGCCGGCGAGCTGTCCCACGCGCAGCCGAACGGTGGTCACCTTGCGGTCACCGGTTCGCTGGAGCACGGTATCGACAATGCTCTGTGTTATCGCGAGTTCGTGCATGCATGCTCCTGTCCGCGTGCCACGGTAGGCGGGATACGGCCAGTCTGCAACGGGCCGGGCGCTACTCCTGAATGCTCGCGCCAGCGTCACCGGACAGCGTCAAGGAACTTCTTCGTCTCCGGGGACCGAGGGGAGGCGGCGCGATTGTCGCTTGGATCTCGAACTGCCGTCTAGACTTCACGCTCTGGGTTCCGCCGAGCCTCGGAAGGCGAATGGCCACTCGAGCCGTCCCTATACGGTCTGTTGATGAGACGGGAGACCTGCGCGGTCAGGCTGCGTAGGTCAGCTCGATCGGGTGGTCTCGGAAGATGTCGACGACGGGCAGCGGTCCACGCATCGGTCTGGGGCAGCGCCCCGGGAGTGGCGGCGGCCGGGATGTATAGGTGTGACCAGTGGGAGTCGTGATGGTGACGGACTCCCCCGCGCCTCCCGGCCCGGGCCGGCTGCGCCAGCCGAGTGCCTGTTTGGCGTGGTTGCACGCCTCGCACAAGCCTTGCCC
>JBBQKY010000184.1:0-5166 GCA_038327385.1 Propionibacteriales bacterium | reverse complement strand
CTCGGCCGGCCGCTCTCGCCGACGGCGAACTTGTAGTCGTGCCGGGGATGGCGGTAGATCGGTGCGTCGATCGTGCCGGCCAGCGGGTCGGGATGCCCCTGGACGAGCGCATGGTAGGTCTTGTCCACGGTGCGCCGCCGGAAGGCGTCCTTGAGCCGGGAGTAGGCCACCTCCGACCTGGCGACCACCATGAGCCCGCTGGTGCCCACGTCGAGGCGCTGCACGATCCCCTGGCGCTCGGGCACCCCGCCGGTCGCCAAGTGGTACCCGGCCGCCCACAGGTGCCCGAGAACCGTCGGACCCGTCCAGCCCACGCTGGGGTGCGCTGCCACGCCCACCGGCTTGTCGACGACCACGATGTCCCGGTCGTCGTACACCACCCGCATGCCCGGTGCGCTCGTGGCGGCGATGTGCGCAGCCTCGGCTGGTGCGGGGAGATCGACCTCGAGTCGACTGCCCTCGAGCACCCGTTCGGACTTCGCAGGAGGCACGCCGTCGAGCCTGACGTGCCCGTCGGCGACCAGCTGCGCCGCCCGGGTCCGGGACAGGCCGAACATCCGGGCGACTGCCACGTCGACCCGCTCGCCGCAGAGGCCGCCCGGGACGGACACGACGCGCTGGTCCGCCGCCGAGGTCACGCCGCGTCCCCGCCGGTCGGGCCGCGGGACCCGTCGAGCCGTACGCCGCGCAGGCTCAGCAGCACGAAGATCGCCGCGGCAACGCAGATCGAGGTGTCGGCGACGTTGAAGACCGGCCAATGAGGCAGCCGCAGGAAGTCCACGACGTGGCCTCGCAAGGGCCCCGGAGACCGCAGCAGCCGGTCGGTGACGTTTCCCGCCGCCCCGCCGAGCAGGAGTCCGAGGGCCACCGCCCACCCGGTACTGGCCAGCCGGCTCGCCACCCGCAGGCAGACGACGATCACCCCGACCGCGACGAGGCTGAGCACGACCGTGTAGCCGGTCCCGACGCTGAAGGCGGCACCCGCATTGTGGGTGAGGTCGAGCATGAGCCAGTCGCCGAGCAGCGGACGCGGCACGCCGGCCGTCAGGTTGCGCTCGGCCAGCTCCTTGGTCACCTGGTCCAGCAGATAGCTGGTGACGGCTATCGAGAGCCAGATCGCCAGCTGTCGACCGGTGCGTTCGCGTGCCGGCGACCCCACGCCATGGCTCAGCGACGTTCCTGTCTCTGCTTGCATTCCATACACAGTGTGGCACGCGGGAATGCCTGCAACCGCATCTTGGCAATCGGCTTTCCGCACGACTCGCAGATGCCGTAGCCGCCCTCGTCGATGCGGGCGATGGCCTCCGTGACGAGGACGAGGTTCTCCCGTGCGTTCTTGGCTATGGACATCTCGTGGTCCCGCTCGAACGTGTTGGAGCCGACGTCAGCCTGGTCGTGACCGGCTCCTTCGCCGCCCTCGCGGAGCAGGTGCCCGATCTCCTCCTCCACCGCGGAGATCTCGACCTGCAGGCGCTCCATGTCGCTCTCGAGGAGCGCCCGCACCTCCGCGATCTCCGCCTTCGTCCACGGCTCCTCCCCCACGGGCACGGCATGCACCATGGGGGACGCCTGCGGGCTCTTGCTCGCCGTACGGCTTGTCGAAATGCGTTTGGCAGGTGTGCGCTTCGTCGTCGCGGTCTTGGTCGTCGCGGTCTTGGTCGTCGCGGTCTTGGCAGCCGATGCCTTCTTCGTCGCAGCCTTCACCGGGACCGCCTTGGTCGCGGACTCGGCCTTCGACGCTGTGCCGCGCCGACCGCCCCGTGCCGGCGTCGCCTTCTTCGCGGCCTTGGTGGCCGAGCTCTTCGTTGCAGCCATGGGGGTGGACCCCTCTCCGCGACTCCTGGTTCCTGCGGATGCAGTGCCGAGAGGATAGAGCCTTACCGTCCCCGCTTCAACGACCGGCTACCCGAACGCTGCCTGCGTACAACAAATGCGGGGGCAAGCCGGCTGCCCGCTCCTCTACACTGAGGCTGCCGCACGGCCACGATGAGGCGATCACCTCGGAGCTGCCGGAAGAACGGTCACCTGCCGGTGGCTCACTAGACCCGGCTGCGGCGTAAAGGAAGAGGGCCCGGCCGCCCGCGACGGCGCCGTGCCAAGGAGGGTGGTACCGCGGTCCTGGTCGACACCAGGGTCGTCCCTTCGTCGAAGCGCAGGTCGCCGGCATCCTCGGAAGTCGGCGAGCACCGACGAGGAGGAGAGCGTCACCGTGAGTTCCCAGTACCGGCCCGTCCCCGCCCACGTGGACCTACCCCGGCTCGAGCACGAGATCCTGCAGCTGTGGAAGGACGAGGCCACCTTCGAAGCCTCCCTCGCCCAGACTCAGGGGCTGCCCCGATGGACGTTCTACGAGGGGCCGCCGACGGCGAACGGCGTACCAGGTGTGCACCACGTCGAAGCCCGCGTCTTCAAGGACGTGTTTCCGCGTTACAAGACGATGCGCGGCTTCTGCGTGGAGCGCAAGGCGGGCTGGGACTGCCAGGGCCTGCACGTCGAGGTCGGCGTCGAGCGGGAGCTCGGGCTCTCCGGCAGGCGCGACATCGAGGCGTACGGGATCGCCGAGTTCAACGCCCGCTGCCGGGAGTCGGTCGAGCGGCATGTCGGCGCCTTCGAGACGCTCACGGATCGGATGGGTCACTGGCTGGACCTCTCCGCGGCCTACCGGACCATGGACGCTTCGTACATCGAAAGCGTGTGGTGGTCGTTGAAGCAGATCTTCGAGGCGGGGCGGCTGTACGAGGCGCAGCGGGTGTCCCCCTACTGCCCGCGGTGCGAGACCGCGCTGTCCGACCACGAGCTGGCACAGGGCTACGAGACGGTCACCGACCCGTCGGTGTTCGTGCGCTTCCCGCTGACCTCCGGTCCGCTCTCCGGCCAGGCGTCCATGCTGGTCTGGACGACGACCCCCTGGACGCTGGTGTCGAACACCGCGGTGGCCGTCAATCCGGCCGTCGACTACGTGGTCGCCACCGACGGCTCCGAGTCCCTTGTCGTGGCCGAGCCGCTGCTGGCTGCGGTGCTCGGCGACGGCTGGCGCGTCACCGCGACGTACGACGGCAAGGCGATGGAGGGGTGGACGTACCAGCGGCCCCTCGAGCTCGTCGAGTTCCCGGCGCCGGCTCACTTCGTGGTGCTCGCCGGCTACGTCACCACCGACGACGGATCGGGGCTCGTGCACCAGTCCCCGGCGTTCGGCGCGGAGGACCTCGAGGTGGCGCGAGCGTACGGTCTTCCCGTCGTCAACCCGGTGCTCGCGAACGGGCATTTCGACAACGACGTTCCGCTCGTCGGCGGCCAGTTCTTCAAACACGCCGACGCCGACCTCGTGCGCGAGCTGGAGCGGTCGGGCAGGCTGTGGCGCCACGTCGCCTACGAGCACTCGTACCCACACTGCTGGCGGTGCCACACCCCGTTGCTGTACTACGCGCTGCCCGCCTGGTACATCCGGACCACCGAGGTCAAGGAGTCGCTGCTCCGCGAGAACGAGCGCACGACGTGGCACCCCGAGACCATCAAGTGGGGACGGTACGGCGACTGGCTGCGCAACAACGTGGACTGGTCGCTGTCGCGTACCCGGTTCTGGGGCACGCCGCTGCCGATCTGGCGGTGCGGCGCCGGACACCTGACCTGTGTCGGCTCCCTGCCGGAGTTGAGCGCGTTGGCCGGCGAGGACCTCGCCGGCCTCGACCCGCACCGCCCCTACGTGGACGACGTCGTCCTCTTCTGTCAACACGAGACGGCAGACACCACTGGCGACACGCCGGCGGACAGGGCGGCGGACACGGCGGCGGAGGGAAGCCGCGCATGTGGCGAGCCCGCCAGGCGCGTCAGCGAAGTGATCGACGCGTGGTACGACTCCGGCGCCATGCCTTTCGCGCAGTGGGGATACCCGTACACCGCGGGCTCGCAGGCCGCCTTCGACAACGCGTATCCCGCCGCGTTCATCTGTGAGGCGATCGACCAGACGCGCGGCTGGTTCTACTCGCTGATGGCCATCGGGACGCTGCTGTTCGACAGGTCGGCGTACGACGAGGTGGTCTGCCTCGGGCACTTGATGGCCGAGGACGGCCGAAAGATGTCCAAGCACCTCGGCAACATCGTCGAACCACTGCCCCTGATGGAGGAGTACGGCGCTGACGCGCTGCGCTGGTTCATGGCGGTGTCGGGGTCCCCCTGGTCGGCTCGGCGTCTCGGCGCGACGGCGCTGCAGGAGATCGTGCGCAAGGTGCTGCTCACCTACTGGAACACCGTGGCGTTCCACGTCCTGTATGCGCGGGCCAACAGCTGGTCGCCTGCCGTCGACGGCCCGCCGCTGGAGAGTCGGCCGGTGCTGGACCGCTGGCTGGTCTCCACGCTGCATCGGCTCGTCCGCGATGTCGGGGCAGCGATGGAGGGCTTCGACACGCAACGGGCGGGGCAGCTGCTCGCCCGGTTCGTCGACGACCTGTCCAACTGGTACGTCCGGCGTTCTCGGCGGCGTTTCTGGGACGGTGACCCGGCGGCGCTCAGCACACTGCACGAGACGCTCGACGTGCTCACCCGGCTGATGGCCCCGTTGGTCCCGTTCGTCACCGAGCGGGTCTGGCAGGACCTGCGTCGCGCGACCGACCCCGATGCGCCCGCCTCAGTGCACCTGGCCGGCTGGCCGTCGTACGACGAGAGCCTGGTGGACGACGAGCTCGAAGAGGCGACGGAGCTGGCGCGGCGCCTCGTCGAGCTGGGCAGGTCCGCACGGTCCGAGGCCAAGGTGCGCACGCGCCAGCCACTGCGTCGTGCGCTGGTCTCGTCAGCGGCCCGTGCCCGCCTCAGTGACGAGCTGGTGGCGGAGGTCGCCGCCGAGCTCAACATCTCGAGCGTGGAGTCCTTCACCTCGGCAGGCGACCTCGTGGACCACCGGGCCAAGGGCAACTTCCGCAACCTGGGCAAGCGCTTCGGTTCACGCACTCCCCAAGTGGCGGCGGCTGTCGAGGCAGCAAGCGCGGCACGTCTCGCCGAGGAGCTCGCAGCGACCGGTCGGACGACGGTGGATGTCGCTGACGAAAGCGCCGTCGAGCTCACGGCTGACGATGTGATCATCGCCGAGCGGCCCCGGGAGGGCTGGTCGGTCGTCAACGAGCACGGCGAGACCATCGCCCTCGACCTGCACCTGACTCCGGAGCTGGTTCG
>JBBQKY010000183.1:0-5197 GCA_038327385.1 Propionibacteriales bacterium | reverse complement strand
GTGGCGACCGCTATCGCGCTGCTCATCTTCTTCCGCGCTGACTGGGTCCGCATCGTCCGCGGGTTCCTCCGCAGCGTCCGTCCATCGATCTCGGCCCGTCGCATCGTCACCAGCGACGCGGATGAGCGGCTGGCCTGGCTCCTGGTGATCGCCACGATCCCGGTCGGCATCACCGGCCTGCTTCTCGAGCACACCTTCCGGGTCCTGTTCGCCAAACCCCTTGCGGCAGCCATCTTCCTGACCATCAACGGCGTCATCCTGCTGGTGGGGGAGGGGCTGAGGCGAGCGGCTCCGGAACCCGAGACCGATGAAGAGACCGCCAGCCCGAACGCCTCAGTAGCCGGACACGAGACCGGCGCGTCGGTTGTCCTCACCCGCCCCACCCGGCGGTTGACCACGCTGAGCTACCGAGAAGGTTTCGTCATCGGCTGCTTCCAGACACTGGCTCTCTTGGCCGGTATCAGCCGTTCCGGTATCGCCATGGTTGGTGGACTGGCGCGTGGCCTTTCTCACCGCGACGCAGCACGGTTCTCCTTCCTGCTCGCGACCCCGGTCATCCTTGCTGCCGGCGTCCTCAAGCTCCCGAGTCTCGCCGGCCCAGCAGGGGCACACATCCACGGCCAGGTCTTGGTTGGGTCGCTCGTCGCTGGATGCGCGGCCTACGTCTCAGTCAGATGGCTTACTCGCTACTTCGAGACCCACACTCTGCTCCCCTTCGCCATCTACAGCCTGTTGGCCGGCGGCATCTGCATCGTCAGGTTCGCCTGAGCTGACCCACTGCGGTCGGGTCTAGCGAACGTCGACGAGGTCGACGACGAAGATCAGGGTCTCACCGGGAGCGATGGCCGAGCCAGCACCCCGGTCGCCGTACGCCAGGTGCGGCGGGATGACGAGCTGTCGCCTACCCCCGACCTTCATACCCGCAATGCCCTCGTCCCAGCCGGCGATCACCTGGCCGACCCCGAGACGGAACGACAGCGGCTCTCCTCTGTTGTACGACGCGTCGAACTCCTCACCCGAGGAGTGCGCCACGCCCACGTAGTGCGCGACCACCGTCGTGCCTGCCGCTGCCTCGGCGCCCTCCCCGACGACGATGTCGGTGAGCACCAGGTCAGCGGGTGGTGGCGAGTCCGGGAAGTCGATCTCAGGCTTGGCGGTCATGCGGCGAGCCTACTGGGCGTAGATCAGGGGTTGGAGACGTAGGACTCGAGCTGGTCTCGCTCGAAGGTGAGCTCGTCGATACGGGACTTGACCACATCGCCGATGGAGACGATTCCCTTAAGCTCTCCATTGGCGACGACCGGGACGTGCCTGATCCGTCGCTCGGTCATCAGCCGGGCCAGCTCGTGAACCGACTGAGAGAGCCCCACGGTCACGACGTCACTGGTCATGATGTCCCCGACCCTCTTGTCGAGCACATCCGCTCCAGCGGCAAGCCCACGGACGACGTCGCGCTCGGACACGATGCCGGCGACCGGCCGCTCGGCGGTCGAGATGACGACCGCACCGATGTTGCGGTCGGCCAGCAGCGCCACAAGCTCGCGAACCATCGTCTCGGGGGACACCGTGACGACTTCGCCGCCCTTCGACTTCAAGACGTCGTGGATCTGCATCGACTGCCTCCTGCGAGGATAACTGTGTGACGACCGTACTCGACCTGGTGCCGGTGCGCAGCCCGTCCCGGTCCTGGTCGGCGCCTCGTCTCGTTGGTGTGGTGCTCGCCTGGGTCACTCTCGTCCTCGCCGTCGACGCGCAAGCCGGCATGGCCGTCCAGTGGATGCTCGGTGGAGCGACCTGGGGGCTGCTCGCCGTCCTACTGGCGAGAGAAGCTCCACTCGTGCGCATCCAGACGCTCGTTGTCGTCCTGTTCGCCTCCTGCGTGGAGCTGACGTTCTCGCCGCTGCTCGGCGTCTATCTGTACCGCTTCCACAACGTCCCCGCCTACGTTCCACCCGGTCACGGGCTTGTCTACCTCGCCGCGCTGGCCATCGGCCGGACGGCCTTCGTACAGGCGCGGACGCGGAGCCTCACGACGCTCGTCCTGGTCGTCGGCGGTTGTTGGTCGCTGTACGGCGTCACCTTGGCGCACCGACCCGATGTGCTGGGCGCCTTCTGGTTCGTCTGCCTCGTCGCCTTCCTCCGCTGGGGGCCTTCCCCCGGCCTGTACGTCGGAGCATTCCTGGTGGTGACCTACCTCGAGCTGCTGGGGACCTCGCTGGGCACGTGGGCCTGGCAGCGGCACGACCCGACCGGCATCATCTCGATCGGCAACCCACCGTCAGGTGCAGCAGGGGGCTACGGCTGGTTCGACCTTGCCGCCCTGCTCCTCGGCCAGTCGGTGCTCGTGCGGGTCAGGGCGTTGGGGGGTCGTCTTCGTCGGCCGGTCCGGTCGTCGCTCGCTGACGGCGGGAGTTGATGTCGTGCACCCGACCGCCCGGGTGAACGTCGGCTGCCTCCCCCGGCGATGAGCTGCCGATGAAGGTCATCGCCAGGTCGTGCAGGCGCCCGTTCGTGGCGAGCGCGCTGCCACCCAACGGACCCGGCGTGCCATCCAGACTGGTGAAGCGCCCGCCGGCCTCGTCGACGATGATCGAGACCGCCGCCATGTCGTGCAGCTTGAGCTCCGGCTCGGCAGCGATGTCAACGCCGCCGTCGGCGACCAGCATGTAGGACCAGAAGTCGCCCACGGCGCGGGTGCACCAGCACTGCCTGACGAGCCGCAAGAAGTCGTCGAAGCGGCCGCGACTGTCCCACGCGGTCAGGGAGGCGTACGAGAAGTGCGCATCCTCGATCGCCGTGACGTCGGACACCCGGCAGGCACTCGCTGCGTGCAGCGACTTGCCGGTCCAGGCGCCACCACCCTTCGACGCCCACCACCGGTAACCCAGCGCCGGCGCGGAGACCACTCCGGCGACGACCTCGTCCTCGACCATCAGCCCGATCAGTGTCGCCCAGATCGGTACCCCCCGGATGAAGCTCTTGGTCCCGTCGATGGGGTCGATCACCCAGCGACGTGGTCCCCAGCCGGTCATCCCGGCCTCCTCTCCGAGCACCGCGTCGCGAGGGCGGACTCGACCGAGCATGCGGCGTAGCGCTTCCTCGACGCGCTGGTCGGCGTCCGAAACGGGCGTCAGGTCGGGCTTGGTGACGACGTGCAGGTCGAGCGAGCGGAACCGGTCCATGGTCAGTGAGTCGGCGTCATCGGCGAGCACGTGTGCGAGGCGCAGGTCATCGGTGTGGTCGGCGGGCACATCGCTCAGGCTAGCCGCGGGGACGGCCTCCTGCTGCAGACGCGCTAGCTGAACGATCCACGCACTCGCTCCGTGTTAGGGCTACGCTCACCGCGAGCGCGCTGTGCCCTCGTCCACGCCGCCAGGAGGCTGCATGTTCGGTCAGATCCAGAACCTGCCCCTTCACCCGTTGGCGGTCCATGCCGCCGTCGTCCTGGTGCCGCTCGCCGCGCTTCTCGGCCTGCTGTTCGTGCTGCCGAGGACGCGCCGGATGGCGGGACTGCCGATGGCGTTGGTGTCCGTTGTCGCCGCACTCTCGGTGATCGTCGCCAAGCTGAGCGGGCAGCGCTTGAAAAGCGCCCTCGAGAGGCTCAACGGCGGTAAGCAGTGGGACGACTCGTCCGTCGGCAAGCTCGTGCAGACCCACCAGAACCGAGCGAACCTCCTGGTGATCATGATGATGGTCTTCGCCGTCATAGCCGTGGCCGCCTACCTGCTGTCCCGTCGTGCGGACAGCTTCACCGGCATGCGGCGAATGGTCGTGTGCGTCCTGCTCGTCGTCGGAGCGGTCGCCCTGGGGGTACAGGTCTACCAGGTCGGCGATGCCGGGTCACGCGCGGTCTGGAACCCCGACGGCACTGTCAACTACGGCTCGTCAGCCACCATCAGCGCTCGCTGACTCCTTGCTCGCCAGCAGCCGGCGAAAAGACTCGACGCGCGCGGCGTCCACGCGCCCCGCTGCTACCGCGTCGTCGAGGGCGCACTCCGGCTCCGACGCCGCATGCGTGCATCCGCGCGGGCAGTCCTGACTTATCGAGTCCAGGTCCTCGAAGGCGCCGATGAGGTCACGGACATCCACGTGAGCCAGGCCGAAGCTGCGGATGCCGGGAGTGTCGATGACCCACCCGCCGCCGGGCAGCTCGAGCGCGTAGGCCGACGTGGAGGTGTGGCGGCCACGACCCGTCACCGTGTTGACGACACCTGTCGATCTGGACGCCCCCGGGACCAGCGTGTTGACGAGCGTCGACTTCCCGACCCCGGAGTGGCCGACCAGCACGCTGACCTCGTCCCGCAGCCGCTCCACGATCTCCCCCAGGGCCGCACCTCGCTGTGTCACGACGGAGGAGACACCCAGGGCGCGGTAGATGGCAAGCAGCTCGTCGGGGTCGCCCAGGTCTGCCTTGGTCAAGCACAGCAGGGGTCTCATGTGCGCGGCGTAAGCAGCGACGAGGCACCTGTCGATCAACCGCGGGCGTGGGGGCGGGTCCGCGACCGCCGCCACGATCACCAGCTGCGTCGCGTTCGCGACCAGGATACGCTCGACCGGATCGCCGTCGTCCGCGCTGCGACGCAGCACCGTGGTGCGCTCGCTCACCTCCACGATCCGCGCCAACGCGCCATCGTCTCCTGACACGTCGCCGACGACACGGACGCGGTCGCCGACCACGACCCCCTTACGCCCGAGGGGACGGGCCTTGACGGCGTACACGGTCCGAGGACCGTCGTCGCTTCCCATGCTCACCGTGAAGCGACCCCTGTCGACGGTCACGACGAAACCTGGCACCGCGTCCCGGTAGGTCGGGCGGGTCTTGGTCCGGGGCCTCGTGGAGCGGCGGGGGCGGTCGAACCGCTCGTTGTCGTCCTCGTCGCCGAAGGCTTCCGGGCTCACCCGACCATCGCCTCCCACGCCTCCGCGAAACCCGGATACGTCTTGTCCGTCGTTGCGATGTTGTCGACCTCGACCCCGGGGACCACGAGCCCGAGCACCGCTGCAGCCTGCGCGAGCCGGTGGTCGTCGTAGGTGTGGAAGAGCCCGCCGTGCAACGGGCTCGGGCGCACGTGCAACCCGTCGGCCGTCTCCCGCACATCGGCGCCGAGGGCACTCAGCTCGCGCGCGAGGGCAGCGAGGCGGTCCGTCTCGTGGCCGCGCAGGTGCGCAATCCCGCGCAGGTACGACGGCCCAGTCG
>JBBQKY010000182.1:0-5248 GCA_038327385.1 Propionibacteriales bacterium | reverse complement strand
GAGAGCGGCGCGACCGGACTGATCTCCGAGGCCGACATCAGGCCGCTGGAGTCGCCGCCCAAGCTTCGCGACGCAAGCGTCACTGACGACGAGGCCAGGACGGCTCTCGACGCCACCGTCGTCATCAAGCTGAACGGCGGTCTCGGCACGTCGATGGGGATGGAGCAGGCCAAGTCGCTGCTGCCGGTCCGGGACGGCCTGACGTTCCTCGACGTGATCGTCCGGCAGGTCTTGGCGGTCCGCTCGAGCTGGGGTGCCCGGCTGCCGCTGCTGGTCATGAACTCGTTCCGGACGCGTGACGACACCCTGACGGCCCTGGGCCGGTACGACGACCTCCCGGTCGCCGGGCTGCCCCCCGAAGTACTGCAGAACCGCGAGCCCAAGCTGCTGAGCAGCGACCTGACGCCGGCGCGATGGCCCGCCGACCCGACGCTCGAGTGGTGCCCGCCCGGCCACGGCGACCTGTACACGGCACTCGCGGTGTCCGGGGTGCTGGCCAAGCTGCTGGAGGTCGGCATCCGCTATGCCAATGTGTCCAATGCCGACAACCTCGGTGCGACCGTGGACGAGCGAGTCGCCGGGTGGTTCGCCGGCACCGGCGCACCCTTCGCCGTCGAGGTGTGCCCCCGCACCCAAGCCGACCGCAAGGGTGGCCATCTCGCCGTTCGCCGGAGCGACGACCGGCTGATCCTGCGGGACTCCGCGCAGACGGCGCCGGAGGACGCGGACGCCTTCGCGGACGTCAGCCGGCACCACTACTTCAATACCAACAACCTGTGGATCGACCTGCAGGCGCTCGACGACGTGCTGCACCGACATGACGGGGTGCTCGGGCTGCCGCTCATGCGCAATGTGAAGACCGTTGACCCGACGGACAAGGAGTCGCCGGAGGTCATCCAGATCGAGACGGCGATGGGCGCCGCCGTCGAGGTCTTCGAGGGCGCGCTCGCCATCGAGGTCGACCGCTCCCGCTTCCTGCCGGTCAAGACGACCAACGACCTGCTCGCGCTGCGTTCGGACGCCTACGATCTCGACGAGGACGGCTCCGTCCGACTGGCGCCAGGACGCTCGCAGGCTCCGTACGTCGACCTCGACCCCGACCACTACCGGCTGCTCGCCGACTTCGACGCGCGGTTTCCGGCAGGTCCGCCGTCGCTGCGCTCGGCGGAGTCGTTGCGAGTAGCGGGGGACTGGACCTTCGGCGAGGGGGTCGTCGTGCGCGGTGACGCTGTGGTCGGTGCTGACGGCTCGCCGGGGACCATCCCGACCGGCACCCTCCTCGCCTGACCCTCATCCCGACGCAAAGCTCCGACGGTCAGGTCGCCCCAGCGGTCTCACCGTCGGGTCTCTCGGGTGACCACCGCCCAAGATCCGACGGTCAGGTCGCCCCGGCGGTCTCACCGTCGGGTCTCTGCGGGGTCGGGCCGGCGCGGTGTCAGACGGGCTCGATCGGGTATGACGTACCTATGACAACGACCCCCGACGGCGTGCCGGACAAGGACCCTGACGCATGGGTGACGGGTGACGAGCCCGCGACCCCCTCGCAGCTGTCCTACCTGGAGACGCTGGCCAGAGACTCCGGCGAGGACGCTCCAACGGGCCTGACGAAGGCTGAGGCGTCGAAGCTGATAGACGAGCTGCAGCACAAGTCCCCGCGCGTCTCCGGCGACGACGCCTCCTAAGCTTCACCCTCACTCCGCCAAAGATCCGACACCCAGATCGCACGAGCAACCTGGGTGTCGGATCTCTGCGCGGAGGGGGCGGAGGCCGCGTGAAGACCAGACAGCCAGATCGCCCGAGCAACCTCGATGCCGGATCCTTGCGGCAGGAGGGGCGGCGCAAACCGCTGGGATCGACGGCGCCCCCACCGCGAGATCACCCGCTGCCGTGAGCCACTCGAGGTGCGGCTCGATTAGGGTTGGCATCGCCTGATCCCAGCCCGTCGAGACGAGGTGGTCGTAGATGCGCAGCGTGGACGAGCACCTCAACGCAATCCTCGATGTGGTGGGCCCGCTGCCGCCGTACGAGCAGCCGCTCCTCGAGGCGCTCGGCCTGCCGGTGTGCACGGACGTCACCGCTGACATCGACCTGCCCAGCTTCGACAACTCGGCGATGGACGGCTACGCCTGCCGGTACCAGAACATCATGAGCGCCTCGGCTGACGCCCCCGTGCAGCTTCCGGTCGTCGGGGAGTCGGCGGCGGGGCAGACGAAGGCATATGCGCTCTCACCCGGTCAGGCCGTCAAGATCATGACTGGCGCGCCCCTGCCGTCGGGCGCCGACGTCGTCGTGCCGATCGAGTGGACCGACGGTGGGCGGGCGAACGTGCTGATCGTGCAGGCACCGGAGCCCGGGCAACATGTCAGGCCACGCGGCGACGATATCCGCGCCGGCGACCTGCTGCTCGAGGAAGGCGATGTGCTCGGCCCTCGCCAGGTCGCGATCCTGGCCGCGACAGGGCAGGGGCGAGTGCGCGCCCGCCCGCGCCCCCGCGTTGTGGTGATCTCGACGGGGAGCGAGCTTCGCGAGCCCGGCTCGACGCTCGGTTTCGACTCGATCTACGACTCGAACTCCTTCATGCTCGCCGCCCAGGCCCGCGACGCGGACGCCATCGCCTACCGCGTCGGCATTGTCACCGACGACCCGCAGGAGCTGACCGCTGCCCTGTCGGACCAGCTCGTCCGGGCCGACCTCGTCGTCACGAGCGGCGGAGTCAGCAAAGGTGAGTACGACGTGGTGAAGGAGGTGCTGAGCCGCCTCGGCACCGTGTGGTTCGGCGAGGTGGCGATGCAGCCAGGCAAGCCGCAGGGCTTCGGCACGATAGGCGAGGACGACACCCCGATCTTCACGCTGCCCGGCAACCCGGTGTCGTCGTACGTCTCGTTCGAGGTGTTCGTGCTACCGGCGCTGCGCCGGATGATGGGCAAGCTTCCTTATCGTCGGCCGACCGTCCGCGCGACGTGCCGCAAGGAGATTGGCTCGCCGCCGGACCGGAGGCAGTTCGTCCGCGGGCTCTTCCAGGAGACCGGGCGCGGACCGGTGGTGACCCCGGTGGGCGGACATGGGAGCCACCTCATCGGCGGGCTCGCCAAGTCCAACTGCCTGATCATCGTGCCGGAGGCCACCACCGAGGTGCCCGAGGGCGCCATGGTGGACACGCTCGTGCTGGACCGGAACTTCTGATGACCGGGGCGTACGACGGGCTGCGACGTGGCTGACCCCAGGTCCAACCGAGGCTCCGGGCAGCTCACCCACGTCGACTCCACAGGCGCCGCCCGCATGGTCGACGTCTCGGACAAGAGCGTGAGCGCACGGGAAGCAGTGGCCGCCGGTCGCGTGCACGTGAGCGGCCGAGTCGTCGAGCTCCTTCGCGGGGAGGGTGTGCCTAAGGGCGACGCGCTCGCCGTCGCCCGGGTGGCGGGCATCATGGGTGCCAAGCGAACACCCGAGCTGGTTCCGCTGTGCCATCCGATCGCCATCACCGGAGTCACAGTCGATCTGACGGTCGGCGACGACTCGGTCGAGATCCTGGCGAGCGTCCGCACGACAGACCGCACCGGCGTGGAGATGGAGGCACTTACCGCTGTCGCGGTTGCCGCCCTGGCCCTTGTGGACATGGTGAAAGCCGTCGACCGAGGCGCGACCATCTCCGACGTACGCGTCGTTCACAAGTCTGGTGGCCGCAGCGGAACGTGGACGCGGAACGAGGCTGACCGTGCTGAGTGAGCGGACTGCTCTGGTGCTGTCGGTGTCGAACCGAGCTGCTGCCGGCGTGTACGACGACACGACGGGACCGCGGATCGTGGGGGCGCTCCAGGAGCTGGGGTTCCGGGCGGTCACCGGCAAGGTGGTGCCAGACGGCCAGCCGGTGCGGGAGGCGCTGCGCGGCGCCGTCGACGCCGGCGTCGACCTCGTCATCACGACCGGCGGCACCGGCCTCACGCCGACCGACGAGACGCCCGAGATGACGCGGGCCGTGATCACACGTGAGGTGCCCGGCATCGCGGAGGCGATCCGCGCCTACGGCGTCGGCAACGGTATCCCGACCGCTGCGCTCTCTCGAGGACTGGCCGGGCAGGCGGAGTCGACCCTGATCGTCAACCTGCCGGGTTCGGCCGGGGGTGTCAAGGACGGGCTTGCCGTGCTCACCCCGCTTCTCGACCATGCCCTGGAGCAGGTGCATGGGAGCGATCACATACGCAGCGAGGGGGTGGACGAGCCCTGACTCGCGGATGGCCGGTAAGCCTGGCCGCCGGCCCTATCGGTCTGCGGCCGTTGGAGAGTCGGGACTCCACTCGCTGGTCTCAGCTGCGTCGCACCAACCTCTCGTGGCTGAATGAGTGGGAAGCCAGCCAGCCTCCGAATGCCGACGGCTTCAGCGCCAGCTACCGGTCGATGACGCGTGACCTGCGCCGTCAGGGCCGGGAGGGCAAGGCGTTGCCGTTCGCCTTGACCTACGAAGGTGAGATGGTCGGCCAGGTGACCGTCACGGGCATCACCTGGGGGTCGGCCCGCTGGGCTCAGGTCGGGTACTGGATCGCCAAAAGCCATGCGGGCAAGGGGATCATGGCGGTGGCGGTGGCCTTGGCTTGCGATCACTGCCTTACCACTCTCGGCTTGCACCGTATCGAGATCGCGATACGCCCGGAGAACTCCGCAAGCCTCAGGGTCGTGGAGAAGCTGGGGTTCGGGCTGATCGGAACTGCGCCACGTTACCTGCACATCAACGGCCAGTGGCGGGACCATCTGCTCTTCGCGATCACAGCGGAGGATGCGCCAGAGGGGCTGCTGGCACGGCTGACCGCCCGGCAGGTGTGACCCTTCGGCGGTCGCCTTGCGCGATTTTGTCTTGTTTCTCAGGCGACACACCGATGTTGCTGCGGCGTTGAGCTGTGGCGCGGCCATAACGTCGTACCTGTGTTGACCGGAGTGATCTACGGCGCCATCGTCGTCGCGTGGGCAGCCTACCTTGTCCCGTTGGCCTTACGCCGAAACGAGCAGGCGACGCGGACCAGGTCCATCCAGCGCCTGTCCACCGCTATGCGGGTGCTCGTCCGTCGCGGCACCAGGGTTGCGCCGTCTTCCAGCGCGACGCGCCGGGTCTTGTCCGGTGGTGCTACCGCGGCCACCCGGGCGACGGTGCAGCTGCCGTCCCAACCCGTCCAAGAGCCCGAACGCGTGCTTGTCACCCCTCGCCCGAACCGAGCTGCCGAGCGCGCCGCGGCGGCTCGGCGGCGGACGGTGCTCT
>JBBQKY010000181.1:0-5248 GCA_038327385.1 Propionibacteriales bacterium | reverse complement strand
CAGTCTTCGAGCACTTCGTGGCCGGCGTGCAGGCGACGTTGGCCGACTTCACGCTGTTCTACGCGCCGAACATCAACTCCTACAAGCGCTTCCAGCCCGGGTCGTTCGCGCCGACGGCGATCGCCTGGGGACGCGACAACCGCACCTGCGCGCTGCGGGTGGTCGGTCACGGCGCCGGGCTGCGGGTCGAGAACCGGCTGCCCGGTGGTGACATGAACCCCTACCTGGGGCTGGCGGCGATGTTGGCCGGCGGCTTGTACGGGATCGAGAACGAGCTGGAGCTCGAGCCGGCCCTCGAGGGCAACGCCTACGAGTCCGACAAGACGCACGTGCCGAGCACCCTGTTGGAGGCTCGGGAGGCGTTCGCCGCCTCGAAGCGGACCCGGGATGCCTTCGGCGACGACGTCGTGGCGCACTACCTCAACGCGGCTGACGTCGAGCTCGCCGCGTTCAACTCCGCGGTGACCGACTGGGAGCGGGTCCGCGGGTTCGAGAGGCTGTGAGCATGACGACCCAGCCGACGATGGCACAACAGGTGGAGACCGGCAGGCATGCGGTGGTCGACCCGGCGACCGAGGAGGTCGTGACTGAGATCGACCTGGCGGGTCTTGAGGAGACTGACGACGCAATCGCCGCCGCGGCTGCCGCGTTCGAGGCCTGGCGCCGGGTGGCGCCGGCGGACCGGGGGCGACTGTTGCGCCGCTTCGCGGATCGGGTCGACGGCGCCGTCGAGGAGCTGGCGGCGCTCGAGGTGCGCAACTCGGGACACACGATCAGCAACGCCAGATGGGAGGCGGGCAACGTCCGGGACGTCCTGACGTACTACGCGGCCGCGCCGGAACGCCTGTGTGGGCGGCAGATCCCGGTCGCCGGTGGGTGGAACGTGACGTTCAAGGAGCCACTCGGCGTGGTGGGCGTCATCGTGCCGTGGAACTTCCCGATGCCGATCGCCGGTTGGGGGTTCGCGCCAGCGTTGGCGGCGGGGAACACCGTCGTACTCAAGCCGGCCGAGCTGACGCCGCTCACCGCCATCCGGCTGGGCGAGCTGGCATTGGAGGCGGACATCCCGCCCGGGGTCTTCACCGTCCTCGCGGGTCCGGGCTCGGTGGTCGGGAACCGGTTCGTGACCAACGCGCTCGTTCGCAAGGTGTGCTTCACCGGCTCGACCCAGGTGGGCAAGCAGATCATGGCGGGCTGCGCCGAGCAGGTGAAGCGGGTGACGCTCGAGCTGGGGGGCAAGAGCGCGAACATCGTCTTCGCCGACTCCGACCTGGAGCAGGCAGCCGCCACCGCGCCGTACGGGGTGTTCGACAACGCCGGTCAGGACTGCTGCGCACGGAGCCGGATACTCGTCGAGCGGTCCGTCCACGACCGCTTCCTCGAGCTCCTGGAGCCGGCGGTCCAGGGAGTCAAGGTGCGGAGTCCCCAAGACGAGGACGCCGAGATGGGCCCCTTGATCAGCGCCGGTCAGCGCGAGACGGTGACGTCGTACGTCGAGGGCGACGGGGTCGACGTGGCGTTCCGCGGCGATGCACCGAGCGGGCGCGGCTACTGGTATCCGCCCACGGTCGTGCTGCCGAGGAGTGACCAGGACCGGGTCTGGCGCGAGGAGGTCTTCGGGCCGGTGGTGTCGGTGCTGCCGTTCGACGACGAGGCCGACGCGATCGCGAAGGCCAACGACAGCGACTACGGGCTGTCCGGGTCGATCTGGACGCGCGACGTCGGACGGGCGCTGCGGGTCTCGCGCGAGGTGGCCGCGGGGAACCTGAGCGTCAACTCCCACTCGTCGGTCCGCTACTCGACCCCGTTCGGCGGCTTCAAGCAGTCCGGGATCGGCCGTGAGCTGGGCCCGGACGCCCTCGACGCCTTCACCGACGTCAAGAACGTCTTCCTCTCCGATGGGTGAGATGGGAAACAGCGACGAGAGGACGAGGATGGCGACAGCGCGCGCGGGTCGGCTCGCGGGCCGCACTGCGGTGATCACCGGCGGATGCAGCGGGATCGGGCTGGCCACCGCACGGAGGTTCGCGGCGGAGGGCGCGTCCGTGGTGGTCGGCGACGTCGACGACGTTCGCGGTCCGGATGTCGCAGCGGAGCTCGACGGGCTGTACGTGTCGTGTGACGTCACGGACGCGGCGCAGGTCGACGCGATGTTCCAGGCCGCACACGCGTCGTACGGCTCGGTCGACGTGGCCTTCAACAACGCTGGCATCTCGCCGCCCGACGACGACTCGATCCTCGACACCGGGATCGACGCCTGGCGTCGGGTGCAGGACGTCAACCTCACGAGCGTCTACCTGTGCTGCAAGGCGGTGCTGCCCTACATGCGGGCGCAGGGGCGTGGCTCGATCATCAACACAGCGTCGTTCGTCGCGGTGATGGGGGCGGCCACGTCGCAGATCTCCTACACCGCGAGCAAGGGGGGCGTGCTCGCGATGAGCCGCGAGCTCGGGGTGCAGTTCGCGCGGGAGGGGATCCGGGTCAACGCGCTCTGCCCGGGACCGGTGAACACGCCGCTGCTGCAGGAGCTCTTCGCCAAGGACCCCGAGCGAGCCGCCCGACGGCTGGTGCACATCCCCATGGGCCGCTTCGCGGAGCCGGACGAGATCGCCGCGGCCGTGCTGTTCCTTGCCAGCGACGATTCGAGCTTCATCACCGCGTCCCAGTTCCTGGTCGACGGCGGCCTCACCGGTGCCTACGTGACGCCGCTGTGAGGCGCCCGGTCATCGGAGTCACGTCGTACGTCGAGCCGGCGAGCTGGTCCAGCTGGCGCGACGTGCCGGCCGCGCTGGTGCCCCACAGGTACGTGAGGCAGATCAACGGGGCCGGCGGGCTGGTCATGCTGGTGCCGCCGCTCGCCGAGGACGCCTCGGAGGACGACGCCCAGGAGATCCTGTCCCGGGTGGACGGTCTGATCATCGCCGGCGGTCCGGACGTGGAGTCGGCACGCTACGGCCGTGAGCCGCACGCGCTGGCGCAGCTTCCTCGCCCCGAGCGTGACGGGTCCGAGCTGCTGCTTGCGCGGGTGACGGCGATGGACGACATGCCGCTGCTGGGTGTCTGCCGGGGCATGCAGATCATGGCGGTGGCGGCCGGCGGCGAGCTGGAGCAGCATCTGCCCGACCTCCTCGGTGCGATCACCCACGCGCCAGGCGTGGGGATGTACGGCACCCACCTCGTGCGGCCCACGCCCGGAACCGTCGTTGGCGACATCCTGGGCGACGAGGTGACGGTGGCGACGTACCACCACCAGGGAGTCGCCAAGGCGCCGGGCTACCAGTGGAGCGCCTGGGCCGAGGACGGCATCCTCGAGGCGATGGAGGATCCCGACGCGACGTTTCGGGTCGGGGTGCAGTGGCATCCCGAGGCAGGCGACGACCCGCGGCTCTTCGAACGGCTGGTCGCGGCGGCGGCGGCTCGGGAGGCGAGCCGCCGGAGCTAGTGGCTGGTGGCTCAGTTGCTCGGGACGAGGACCGCGCTTGCCTGCTTGACCGGTAGCTCTCGGGTGCTGCCGGCGATGACCAGCTGGTCGTTGACGCTCGACCAGTCGCCGCCGTCGATACGGAAGTTGGCGCGGTAGGCGACGTCGACCCGTAGCGGAAGGCTGACCCCCGCATCGGTGGCGTGCTGGTAGGTGTGCGTGACGTCGGTGGCAGGGTACGGCCTGCCGGGCTCGTGGGTCGTCGTCGTGGAGCCGTCACCCCAGTGCCAGATGTAGGAGACCGGAGTGATGTGCACGTCGACATGGAAGCCGAGCAGCACGAAGGACCTGTCGAACGCGCCGGCGCTGGTATAGAAGGTGGTCTTCAGGTTGACCAGCGTGTAGTCCGGCCCCTCCACCTCCGCCGGCGGCACCCCGATCCGCCGCAATGCGTCCCGGATTTCTGACCAGCTTAGGGTCTTTCTCGGATCTGCTGCTCCGATGCGGCTGGGACTTCGGCACTCGGAACGCACATAGCGCCACGGCGTCAAAGGCTTGTCGTTAACGTCGACCAGCTGGGAAAACAGCGAGAGCGATAGCAGTCGCTTATCGGTGCAGTCGTGTGCTCCACGACAATCCATCTCCTCCGCCCCCACAACGCCAGGCCAGGCGCCCGGACATGAGGGGAGCCAGTAGTAGTTGTAGCTCGGCCCCGGCGCTCCTGCACCTCCGCCGCCCAAGGGGCCACCCCCACCGTGTGCGTTCCGTTCGTCGCAACGGAGCCAGTAACTCCCGGACCCAGTGTGCGAGCCGCCATGACATGACTCCGCTGCGACTGCTGAGCCACCAGACGTCGACACCGTGATAACGGTGGTAAGGAAGACGCTGACCCAGAGCGCCCGGCGAACTCCGCTCATGCTGGCACCATCGATGTCACCCGCCACGTGTTCTCTGACCAAGCTAAGTGCACGTCCACGTACATCTTCCCCGCCTTGATCCTGCGAAGGTGATCACTCGCAGACCGCTTCCAAAGGCCGGCTGTTACGTCGACCGCCGTGTGCATGATGGGGCGAGCCCGGGGCTGAAGAGGGATTGGGGTCGTGGAGGTCACGAGCCAATCGCCGCCGTGATAGAACCCGTGGTCCCGCCTGATGTTGTCCGTCGACGACGCGATTCCTCGACACGAGATGCAGCCAGACGTCGAGTATCGACGCAGTACGGCACCCGAGCGAGCATGCCACGACGAGTTGATGGCTTTGAAGTAGAAGCGGACGAAGGCCTTGGCGCCGGCGAGGGACTCCTGGCTGGCCAAGGTCGGCAAGGGCGGCGTCGTCGTTGTCGGCGGCGAGGTGGGGGGTGTGGTTGGCGGCGTCGAGACCGTTACCGACCGGGTTGCTGGCGAGGTGACGGGGTGCGCTCCGTTGGCGTCGTCACTGCAAGCGGTCAGCAGCGGGGCGCACACTGCGGCGACCGCCGCCAGCACTGCCACGCGATGCATCGAACCCCCCTCGCGTCTCAACGAAGTGGGCTCAAACTACCGATTCAAGCGTGCCTCGACTAGCCCCTCTGGCAGATCTGTGGATAACTCCAAACATGTTCAATGCCCACCTCGACGCCGGCGTCGAGCTTAGAGCTTGCCGAGGGGGGTGGTGCCGGTTGAGTCGACGAGGTAGTGGTGGCCGTGTGGTGTTCGCCAGATCCAGAGGCCGGTTCGTGGTTGGGTGACGGTCCACCGGCTGTGGGTCTTGATCCGGTGGGTGCGGCGGGTCATCCGGGCGAGGTTGTCGACGGAGGTCTGCCCGGGTGGTCCGCCATCATCCATCGCCA
>JBBQKY010000180.1:0-5258 GCA_038327385.1 Propionibacteriales bacterium | reverse complement strand
GACGAGCCACCTGCCCAGCTACGGTCGCGAGCCGTGCTGCTGTCTCGTCGATGTCCACTGGCCGAGTATCTGCTCGCGGAAACACCGGCGCCACCGGTGCCGGTGCGCGGCGGCGGACGCGGCGGAGCTTCCGCGCACAGGCGCAGCTTCCGCGCCCCGAGCCCGCGGACCACAGCCGGTCGGGCGACTTCTCCCCGCGGTACCTGCAGCAGTAGCCCTAGACTCGCGCCGTACGTCGTACCGAGAAGACGCCAAGGAGCGCATGTGGCTGAGCTCACCCGGGTCTTGATCGCGAACCGCGGCGAGATCGCCGTCCGCGTCGCGCGGGCTTGCCGTGACTCGGGCATCGCGAGCGTGGCGGTGTACGCCGACCCGGACCGAGATGCGCTGTTCGTCAGGCTTGCCGACGAGGCCTATGCCCTTGACGGGGCGACCCCAGCAGAGACCTACCTCAGCATCGACAAGATCGTCGCCGTGGCGAAGCGCAGCGGGGCCGATGCGCTGCACCCCGGGTACGGCTTCCTAGCCGAGAACTCCGCCTTCGCGCAGGCGGTCATCGACGCCGGCGTCGTCTGGATCGGCCCGCCGCCGGCGGCCATCGACGCCCTGGGCGACAAGGTGCAGGCTCGGCGCATCGCCGAGTCGGTGGGGGCGCCGCTTGTCGCCGGCACTCCAGGCCCGGTCGACAGCGCCGACGAGGTCGTGCAGTTCGCTCGCGAGCACGGGCTTCCCATTGCCATCAAGGCAGCTTTCGGCGGTGGCGGCCGTGGGCTCAAGGTGGCGCGCACCGAGGACGAGGTGGCCGAGCTCTACGAGTCCGCGGTCCGGGAGGCGGTCACCGCGTTCGGCCGCGGAGAGTGCTTCGTCGAGCGCTACCTGGACAAGCCTCGGCACGTGGAGACGCAGTGCCTGGCCGACACTCACGGGAACGTCGTCGTCGTGTCGACTCGCGACTGCTCGCTGCAACGACGCCACCAGAAGCTGGTGGAGGAGGCACCGGCGCCGTACCTCTCGCAGCAGCAGATGGACACCCTGTACTCGTCCTCCAAGGCGATCCTGCGCGAGGCCGGCTACGTCGGCGCCGGCACCTGCGAGTTCCTCGTCGGGCAGGACGGCACGATCTCGTTCCTCGAGGTCAACACGCGCCTGCAGGTGGAGCACCCAGTGAGCGAGGAGGTCACCGGCCTCGACCTGGTCAGGGAGATGTTCCGGATCGCCGCTGGTGAGGAGCTCGGGTACGACGACCCGCAGGTGGTGGGGCACTCGATCGAGTTCCGCATCAACGCCGAGGACGGCGGCCGGAACTTCATGCCCGCCCCGGGCACGTTGACCCGCTGGCACCCGCCGACGGGGCCGGGAGTGCGCCTCGACGCGGGCTACGACGAGGGCGAGACGGTTCCGGGGTCCTTCGACTCCCTGGTCGCCAAGCTGGTCGTCACCGGCGCCACCCGCACGCAAGCGCTCGAGCGCTCCCGGCGGGCTCTAGCCGAGTTCCAGGTCGACGGCATGCCAACCGTCATCGCGTTCCATCGCTTGGTGGTGGACGACCCGGCGTTCGTCGGAGACGGCACGACGTTCGGGGTGCACACCAGCTGGATCGAGACCGAGTTCGACAACCACATCACCCCCTACGAGGGGACAACCGGGGAGGCCGAGGACCACGCTCGAGAGTCCGTCACCGTGGAGGTCGGTGGCAAGCGGCTGACCGTGACGCTGCCGGCTGGCCTGGCATCGAGTTCACCCGCCAACGCCAGCGACGGCGCCTCGTCCAAGCGCCCGGCGAGGCGCTCGCTCGGCGCGAAAGGCGGAACGGCGCTCAGCGGTGATGCGCTCACCTCACCGATGCAGGGCACGATCGTCAAGCTCGCCGTTGAGGAGGGACAGCAGGTCGCCAAGGGCGACCTGGTCGTCGTACTCGAAGCCATGAAGATGGAGCAGCCGCTGAACGCCCACCGGGCCGGCACGATCCGCGGCCTGGCCGCCGAGGTCGGTGCGACGCTGTCCAGCGGCGCCGTCGTGTGCGAGATCAAGGACTGAGCACCGACCGGAGGATCCTGAGCGACTGCGGTCGCCAGAGCAACCCGTCAGCATCAACTTCCGCGATGGTCGGACGGTTCACGCCCGGGTATGGAGGCGACGCGCCGCCTCGCCCACCGATCCTGAGATCGACGGGTACACCGCGAAGGAGTGCGCCAGCTGGTCCACCGTCAGGCGGCCCTCGACGGCGACCGCGACCGGGTAGATGAGCTCGCTGGCGCGCGGGCCGACGATGACGCCGCCGACCACCGTGCCGGTGCCCGGGCGGCAGAACAGCTTGACGAAACCGTCGTGGATGCCCTGCATCTTCGCTCTCGCGTTTCCCGCCAGCGGGAGCACCACGACGCTGGCTGCGATGTCGCCGTTGTCGACCTCGTCCTGAGTCCAGCCCACTGTGGCGATCTCCGGCGAGGTGAAGACGTTCGACGACACCGACTTGAGCGCGAGCGGCGCCACCGCGTCTCCGAGGAAGTGCCACATGGCGATCCTGCCCTGCATCGCCGCCACCGAGGCGAGCATCAGCACCCCCGTGCAGTCGCCGGCCGCGTAGACCCCGCGGGCACTCGTCCGGGAGACGCCGTCGACGGTGACGAAACCACCCTGGTCCAGGGTCACTCCGGACTCCTCGAGCCCCATACCCGCCGTGTTCGGCTCCGAGCCGACCGCGAGCAGGCAGTGCGACCCCTGGACCTCCCGTCCGTCGGTCAAGGTGACCAGCACGCGCTCGCCTGTCCGTTTCACCGACGCTGCCCGTGACCGAGGGAGGACCGTCATTCCCCGGCGCTCGAGGACGTTCTCGAGCACCTGGGCCGCGTCCGTGTCCTCGCCGGGAAGCACCCTGTCCCGGCTGCTCACCAGGACGACGTCGACGCCCAGGGCGTTGTAGGCGCTGGCGAACTCGGCGCCGGTCACGCCGGATCCCACGACGACCAGCCGCTCCGGCAGCGCCTCGAGCTCGTAGACCTGCTCCCAGGTGAGGATGCGCTCGCCGTCCGGCTGCGCCGCAGGCAGGACCCGCGGATGCGCCCCTGTCGCCAGCAGCACCGCGTCTGCGTCCAGGCGCTCCTGGCCACCGTCCGGACGGGTGACCACGACCGCCTGCGGGCCGTCGAGCCGGGCGACGCCGGCCAGCACCCGCACCCCGGCGTTCGCGAGCTGCCGGCCGACATCGGCCGACTGCGAGGCGGCCAGTGCCTTGACCCGGGCGTTGACGACCCGCAGGTCGACGTACGGGGCGACGTCGTCGCTGTCACCGACACTCCCGGTCAGCCGGACTCCGAGCTCCCTGGACCGGCGTACCTCCGTCATCAGCTCCGACGTCGCGATCAGGGTCTTGGACGGAACACAGTCGGTGAGGACCGCTGAGCCGCCCAGGCCGTCCCGCTCCACGATGGTGACCTCGGCGCCCAGCTGGGCCCCGACGAGCGCCGCCTCGTAGCCACCGGGACCGCCGCCGACGACCGCCACCCGAGTCACGCGGCCACGATAACCTGCATACCGTGCCGGTCTACGCTGCCTACGCCTCCAACCTCGACCCGGCAAGGATGATGGAGCGGTGCCCGCACTCGCCCCTGCGGGGGACGGGCTGGCTGGCCGGTTGGCGGGTGACGTTCGCGGGCGAGGACCACGGCTGGGACGGCGCCCTCGTCACCATCGCCGAGGACCCTGACTCGCAGGTGTTCGTCGCCTTGTACGACGTCTCGCGGGAGGACGAGCGCGCGCTCGACGAGTGGGAGACGAACGTCTATCGCAAGCTGCACGTCCGGGTGCAGACTCTCGAGGGCGCCCAGCTCGCGTGGCTCTACGTGCTCGACGCCTATGAGGGAGGGCTCCCGTCGGCGAGCTACCTGAGTGTGATCAGTGAGGCCGCCGCCGCCGCCGGGGCCCCGGACGACTACGTGACGGAGCTACGCCGGCGTGCGTGCCGGTCCATCGGTGACTAGCTGCCCGGCCGGCCGTACACCTTCTCCCGCAGCGGCCGAAACCCCTTACCCGACGACTGCGACCGCCACAGCGGCTACCGCTGCCACTAACGCGGTAACCGGCAACCAGTCCCACGCCACCACCGGGGTCTGGTCCGCCGTGGCCGCGGCGCGTTCGAGGGCCAACGTCTCGATGCGCTGCTCCGTGTGAGCGAAGGTGTTCTCGATGACGTGTTCCTGCCTCGCTTTGTCGATGCTGGTGCTGCCGCCCGCGATGCTGCTGGGCACGAAGCGGGCGGGGCTCAGGCCAGTGGTCGGGGCGATCTGCGTCTGACGCCCGAGCTGTCGCCGCTCCTTGTTCGCCGCTCGGGCGGACTTGGTGACGCCGAGGCCGTGGTAGACCCGGTCACGGGTGCTGACCTGCAGCGTCTGGGCCACCCGGCAACCCTTGACGCTCGCCCACGGCACGAAGGTGTCTCGCAGCATGTTGCGCATCAGGAGCCCGTTGACGTTGGCCGTCACCTGCGGCCGGATGAGGACAACATAAGCCAGCAGCGCGAAGGCGAAGGTGAAGCAGGCGAAGCCGCGAGCCTGCGACCCCGCATCCACCAGGCCGATCGCGCCGAGGAGCAACGCCACCACCACCACGGCATAGCCGAGATAGCGGCCCATCGGGACCATGAACCTCTCCGTCTGGGAGCCCGCCCCCTCGACGGCTGCATTCGCCACCACGTCACCCTATCCGCGGCTTTGACAGTGGGGCGTTTTCTCGACGACGCTGCAACCAGATGGTTATCATTCCGTTCCGCCGGCGCGATCACGCGGCAGCCAGCTCCCGCACGGGCCGATGATGGCGTCCAGCGACCCGTACGCCGAGCTGCCGGACCGCAAGACGCTCACCGACGACACCGGGACCGTGGTGCTCGTCTTCTCGCGGTCGGAGAGCGGTCGTGGCGCCACGCCGTGGGCGGATGCGGCGTGGTGCCCCAGTCGGGACCTCGTCGACGCAGCGGCCCGGCTCGTCCTGCACGAGCTGACCGGATGGCTGTTCTCGACGTCGGACCCGGACCTCGCGGCGGGCTTGCTGCGGCGCGGCGCCACCGAACGCCGGCACGCCCAGACGATGACCCACCAGCTCGGACGCTGCCCAACCGCTCGGTCCGCTGCTCGCCGCAACCCTGCCTCCTCGAGAGTCCTGCGGGTAGAACCGCTGACGAGCGCACAGGCGCACCGGCATGCGTTCCGGCTGGGCGCCGTCCACCTGCGCGCCTATCCGCCAGGGCATCCCGACGCGTTCGA
>JBBQKY010000179.1:0-5344 GCA_038327385.1 Propionibacteriales bacterium | reverse complement strand
TCGACGCCCGCCACGGCGAACCCAGACAGCGCCGTCTGAGCATGCGGTCGCCTCAGTCACCACCGGTGAGGTGCGCATCGATGTACTCCTCAGGGTCCTTGTCCAGTGGCTCGACGCCGGTGACGTGTGACGCCTCGAAGGCGGCGAAAGCCACCCCTAGCTCGTGCCGTGTCTGCAAGGAGGCATTGCGCCGGAAGTCGGTCAAGCCTTCCCGCTCCTCCTCGGCCATGTGGTCGCCGTTGGCCTTGTTGGCGGCCGCGACTGCCTCGAACCAGTCGTCGCTACCAACCGCGTGCGCGGCAGCCGCCGAGACCGCATCGCGGATGTCGTTGTGGTCGTGGATTGCGTCTTCGGTCTCCTCCTGCGGAGTGTGTTCCTCGTCGACGCCCTTCCCGAGATGGAGCATGGCCGGGTAGAAGAGCTGTTCCTCCGCCTCGGCGTGCACGTCGAGGAAGGCGGCCAACCGGCCCCAGACCGCCGCTAGCTCGGCGACGTCGCTGCGGTCGATCTGTTCGAGGATGGCGAAGAGCCGGCGCTGCTCGTGGTGGTCGTCGAGGATCAGCTCGGTGATGTCCATGCGCGTCCTTAACTGGCGTGACGGATGGTGCCCACGAAGCGTAAGCCCGTCACCGAAACGTCGCCAGCCGCGAGGCTTGCCTGTGCCTCCAGGTGGGTACATGGCAGGCAACCGGTTGGTTCGATCCTGGGCTAGAACTGACCGCAGGCCCTGAGTGTTGAGGACACAGCACTCGGGGTCGCTTTACGGTGCGCGCCGGACCGAGACCAGCGCGGCTGCCTTGTTGACGATGGCTCTGACGGCGCGGACCGGTGCCGCGTTGCGGTCGCCGTAGGACGTGCGCGGCTCTGGCTGCGACTCGAACAGGTTCCCCGGGGTCTCCGGAGACGGCGACGGGTCGAGACCGAACGTCCGCATGAGCGGCGTGACCATCACGTCGTACAGACCCGGGAACACGCGGAAGCCCAGCACGGCCACCGGATTCGCCACGCCCACCGAGATCTCCCGACGGGGTCTGTCGAGGGCGGCTCCGATGGCACGAGCGACCTTCTCCGGTGGGTCGACCGGTGGTGGTGGCTGGCCCTTCCTGCCCAGGACGGTTGCCGACCACCGGTAGATGGGCGTGTCCACGCCTCCCGGCGAGACCAGTGTGATGTCGACCCCAGGCATCGTGCGTGCCTCGACCTGGAGCACCCGCACCAGCCCGTGCAGCCCCCATTTGCTGGCGATGTACGGCGACATGAACGGCGTAGCGATCTTGCCCAGGAGCGACCCGACAACCACCAGGCGACCGCCGCCGTCCTGGTCAGCGAAGCGCCGCATTGCGCCCCGCGCCACGTTGGCGGTTCCGAACAGGTTGGTGGCCACGACTCGCTCCAAGATGTCCGGCGAAATGTCGACGAACCGGCCATATGCGGCGACCCCCGCCGTGTGGACGATGCCGTCGATCCTCCCGAACCGGCCGACTATGCCGTCGAGCATCGCCTCGACGGCCGCGCGGTCCGTGACGTCCGCCGGGACGACCCATACCGACGCAGCCCCGGCGCGTGCGCACTCCGAGGACAACTCTTGGAGGCGCGGCACGCCTCGTGCTGTCAGGACGAGGTGGTCGCCGCGGGCTGCCAGCATCAGCGCCGTCGCCTTGCCGATTCCTCCGGAGGCGCCAAGAACGAGCACGATGCGCGGGTCAGCCATGCCCCGTGAGTACCCCGCAAGCGACGTCTCACCCATCCTCGGCGCTCCGCGCCACTCCAGGATCGTGATCGTGAGCTCCGTGTCGCTCAAGGCCACTGCCCGAAGGGCACCGCCGTGAGGAGCGCTCCCGCTGAGCCATAACCGCCAAGCCTTGTGCGTCCTCGACGTACACGGTAGCGTTCTCAGCCGTTGGTCTGCTTCCCTCCAGTGCGATGCTTCGAGCTCGCCAGCTGAGGGTGCGGGGGTGCGTGATGAGAGTTCGGGTTTGTGCGAGCGGCGCTTGCTGCCGGAGCGCTCGTCTGTGTGATGTCCGCGTCGAAGGGACCGCTGGCACTGGCTGGGGACCCGGTCACCGGAGATCCGGTGGTGGTGGCCGTCGGGGACATGGCATGCGACGCCTCCGACCTTGGCTGGAACGGCGGCGCGGGGACTATGACGCGCTGTGGAGGAGCCGCCACGTCCGCGCGAGTGCTGTCCGACACCACAGTTGACGCGATCCTCGGCCTCGGGGACTACCAGTACGAATGCGGTGACCCCAGCGACTACGCCGTGTCCTACAACCCGACGTGGGGGAAGCTGGACGCGCTGGTCGACCCGACCGCCGGCAACCACGAGTACCAGACCGGCACCGATGCGTTCGGGGCGGCCTGCCCCAGCGATAACACCACCGCGCAAAACTACTTCGCCCACTTCGGCGCCGCCGCACACCCGGAAACCAACGGTCACTTCTCCTTCAACCTCGGTGCCTGGCATCTCATCGGCCTGAACGCCAACTGCGGTAAGACCGGTGTGGGCGGCTGCGGCGCGACAAGCGCCCAGACCAAGTGGCTGCAAGCCGATCTGGCTGCAACGACCCAGCCCTGCGTCGCCGCTTTCTGGCACCAGCCGCTGTGGACGGGAGCCGGCACCGGCAAAGCCGCCACATACACGCCCTGGTGGAACGCCCTGTCCGCGGCGCACGCCGACATCGTGTTCAACGGCCACGTCCACAACTATCAACGCTTCGGTGCTTTGAACGCCGTAGGTGCGCTCGACCCGATAAACGGGATCACCGAGTACATCGTCGGCACGGGAGGCGAGTCGCTCCAGTCACTATCGACTGCCGCGCTGCCCCAGCCGCTCGCCTACCGCAAGACATTCGGATACTTACGGATCACGCTTCACCCGGCCGGTTGGGATGCGCAGTTCGTCGACTCGGCCGGCAACATCCTCGACACGTCCGCCGGCCTCTGCCACGTCTAGCCTCAGGCGGCGTCTCGGCTAGGAAGAAACCCCCGCCTGAACCATCAAAAGTTGATCATGTGGCCGGCGATACCGTGGATGGCTTCCTGCAGTGCCTCGCCGAGGGTGGGGTGGGCATGGATGTTGCGTGACACCTCGGTGGCCGTGAGGTCCCACTTCTGGGCAAGGGTCAGCTCCGGCAGCAGCTCGGTCACGTCCGGCCCGATCAGGTGGGCGCCCAGCAGCTCGCCGTACTCGGCATCAGCGACGATCTTGACGAAGCCGCCGGGGTCGCCGAGGCCGTGCGCCTTGCCGTTGGCCGTGAAGGGGAACTTCGCCACCTTGACTTGGTGGCCGCGCTCCTTGGCCTGCTCCTCGGTGTAGCCGAAGCTCGCTACCTGTGGCTGGCAGTACGTCGCGCGTGGCACCATCACATAGTCGATCTCCATGGTCTCAACACCCGCGATGGTCTCGGCCGCGACCACGCCCATCGCCTCCGCCGCGTGGGCGAGCATGAGCTTGGATGTGACGTCCCCGATCGCGTAGACGCCTTCGACGTTGGTGCGCATGTGACCGTCGATGTCGATGGCGCCTCGGTCGGTCAGTGCGACACCGATCTTCTCGAGGCCGTAGCCCTCGGTGCGCGGGGCGAAGCCGATGGCCTGCAGGACCTTGTCGGCCTCGAGCGTCTGCTGCTTGCCGCCCGACGTGACCGTGACCTTTACCTTGTCGCCGCTGTCGTCGATGGAGTCGACCCGGGTGGAGGTGAGCACGGTGACGCCGAGCTGCTTGTAGCGCTTGGCGAGCTCCTTGGAGACCTCCGCGTCCTCGAGCGGGACCATCCGGTCGAGGAACTCTACGATCGTGACGTCTACCCCGTAGTTGGTCATGACGTAGGCGAACTCGACACCGATGGCACCCGCGCCGGCGATGATGATCGAGTCCGGCAGCTCGTCGGTCATGATCTGCTCTTCGTACGTCACGACGCGATCGCTCAACGTCGTACCGGGCAACAGCCGCGTCGTGGCGCCGGTCGCGATGATGCAGTTGTCGAACGTCAGCGTCTCGGTGCCGCCCGAGCTCAGCTCGATGGTGAGGGACTTGGCGTCGACGAAGGTGGCGTACCCGTCGTACTCAGTGATCTTGTTCTTCTTCATCAGGAAGTGCACGCCCTTGACGCGGCCCTCGGCGACGGTCCGGCTGCGCTCGAAGGCCGCGTTGAAGTCGAAGCTGACGTCGCCGGATATCCCGAACATCTTCGCGTCGGAGTGGAAGATGTGCGCGAGCTCGGCGTTGCGGAGCAGCGCCTTGCTCGGGATGCAGCCGACGTTGAGGCAGACGCCGCCCCAGTACTTCTTCTCCACGACTGCTGTGCTCAGGCCAAGCTGGGCCGCGCGGATCGCCGCGACATAGCCTCCAGGACCGGCTCCCACCACAACGACGTCGACATGTGAGGTCATGGATCCAGCCTATCGCCGCACCTGCGTAGGGTCGGTGCGTGAGCCAGGTCCCTGAGCCGGTGGAGCCGCCACCGCCACCGCCCCAGCCGACGCTGTGCGACGGCGATATCACCTTGCGTCCGTGGACACTCGACGACGTTGGGCCGGCGAGGCTCCAGCACGACGACGTGATCGCGAGATGGTTCGGATTCGGCAGCGTGACGCCGAGCGCAGCCGAGCAGCGAGCCGCTGTGGAGCGATGGGCGGCCGCGTACGACGACGGCCGGCGGATCGTGAGCTTCTTGGTGGAACGCGCTGGTCGGGTCGCCGGAACCGTGGAGGTGCGACAGCGGGGAGACGGTGTTGGTGCGCTGTCCTGGGCGGTGTTCCCCGACCACCGGCGTCAGCAGGTCGCCACCAGGGCCGTCAGGCTGCTGGTCGACTACTGCTTCCGGGACCTGTCGCTCGCCCGGGTGGAGGCGTCAGTCGAGCCGACGAACATCGCCTCGCTACGCGCTGCCGGCAGAGCCGGTCTGCGGCGTGAGGGTGTCATGCGTCAGGCCGAGAGTGTCGGTGGAGTACGACGTGACTACGTGCTGCTGGCTCGACTCGCCGACGACCTGCCTCCCGACACGCGGGAGGGCTTCATCGGGGTGCTGAACGCCGGTCTCGGGACCAAGCGGGTCATCGCCCAGGGGCTCATCGGTAGCACGACCGGGAGAGTGCTGCTCTGCGAGCTGACGTACAAGAGGGAGTGGGACCTCCCGGGCGGAGTGGTGGACCTCCACGAGTCTCCCGCGCAGGCACTCGCCCGCGAGGTGCGCGAGGAGCTGGGCGTTGTGCTGCCCAACCGCGGACTCCGGCTGGTCAACTGGCTGCCGCCGTGGCGAGGCTGGGACGACGCCTGCCAGTTCGTGTTCGACCTCGGGACGTACGACGAGGCGCTGGTGGATGGCATGGTGCTGGAGCAGCG